>CANLVU010000022.1 GCA_947494535.1 Cytophagaceae bacterium | reverse complement strand
TGAAAGATTCTGCGGTGATGATGGAGTTGGATGCGAAGGGGGAGTTGACTTTCGAGAATATTGTCGTTGAGGTATAAAGCATAAAAATTAGTCGCCTACGGCTTAGTCGACTTCGTCTTAGTCGCGACTACGTCGCTTAGTCTGGAGGAAAATATTTCTAAACGTCAAAAAAGCGGCAATTGCCGCTTTTTTGATTCCACCTTTATTCTTTGTGCTTTATTCTTTGTGCTCTCTACTCTATTATCTCTAATCTATATTCTATTCTGCAAACACACCATCCTCATAAACCGATACACCGCCTGCGTTCCCACACTCGTACTGCGTGAATCTGTAGTCGCCGGGAAAGGTCCACCATGAACCATCGCACCCGAAACTTCTACACCCGTAGGGAAGCCGTTGAATAATAGACGGCCTACTTTTTGCAATAGGGTATCGATTAATTCTTCTGAAATTTCGGCTTTAGTCCCGTGAATAGTTCCAGTTAATTGGCCGTCCATTGATTCGATAAATGATAACATTTCTGCCTCATCTTCTACTAAAATAGCGACCGTGCAAGGTCCAAAAACTTCTTCCAAAATTGCGTGATTTGCGGTGGCCGCATCTGCCACAAATAGGGCAGGGGATGGTAGCTCACTAGCCGTTAATTTCTTTGCATTTTTAGCTAGGTTAGAAACGCCAGAAGCGTAAGAAGATGCGATTCCAGGGGTTAAAAATGTTCCTAAAGGTAATTTATCTAATTCTGCGGCAAGCAAATTGAGGATGGCCGCGTCTTTTTTCTGTAAAATTAGCAGGCCAGGATTGGTGCAAAATTGACCTACACCTAGGCAAACAGAACCGGCAAGTCCCGCTGCGAGAGCGGAAGGGTTTTCGGCGATTTTGTTCGATAAAAGAATAACCGGGTTTACACTACCCATTTCCGCATAAACTGGAATCGGGTGGGGTCTGCGAACGGCCAAGTCAAATAATGCTTTCCCCCCACGGTACGATCCTGTGAAACCAACTGCCTGAATGTCTGGGTGCTGCACTAAATGAGATCCTACCTCGTTCGAAGAACCATGAATCAAGGCGAAAACGCCAGTGGGTAAACCAGACGAAGCGACGGCTTTTGAAATCGCTGTGCCTACTAATTCTCCCGTTTTGGGATGAGCTGGGTGTGCCTTGAATACCACAGGGCAACCGGCAGCCAGAGCAGAAATCGTATCGCCACCCGCCACCGAAAAGGCTAGAGGGAAGTTACTAGCCCCGAAAACGGCCACAGGACCTAATGGTATTTGGGTTTGAAATAAATCCGGTTTAGGTAGGGGTGCACGATCTGGCTGAGCGGGATCGTGGATTTCTTTTTTCCAAGCAGGATTGGAGATGAAGTCTGCGAAGGCTTGAATTTGGCCTGTTGTGCGACCTCTTTCTCCGGTAATTCTAGCTTCTGGGAGATTTGATTCTGCGCAGGCGCTTTGGATTAAATCATCACCTATTGCCATTATTTCGCGGGATATGGCTTCTAAGAAGGCTGCACGATCAACATCTGAAATGCGGCGATAAATAGGAAATGCGGCTTTTGCGGCAGCAATGGCTGAGTCGATTTCTGCAATCGAAGCGTCTTTATAATTCATTAGGCAACGGTTTGAATAAGGGTTCCAATAGGTTCAATTGTAATGTGGATGCTATCTCCGGATTGCAAGGTAAATGGCGGATCCGGGACGATACAGGTGCCCGTCATCAAATAAACGCCTGCTGGGAAGGACATTTCGCGGGTTAAATAGTCGACTAAATCGGCGTGAGAGCGCTTCATTTGGGAGATTTCAGTGTCGCCTTGGAATACACTTTCACCATTTCGGAAGATTTCCATCGAGATAACGGTTGTGGGTTCCAAAGGCTTTTCCGTCACTAAAAGGCAGGGGCCGAGACCGGCGGATGCGTCATAGACTTTGGCCTGTGGCAAATACAAAGGGTTTTCGCCCTCGATATCCCTAGAACTCATATCGTTTCCGATGCTGTAGCCCGCTAACTCGCCATGCTTATTGACAAAAAGTGTCAATTCCGGTTCTGGAACATTCCAAAAAGAATCCTTCCGAATACGCACCTTTCCACCTGGCCCCACGGAGCGCAAGCGATTGCCTTTGTAGAATATTTCGGGCCTTTCCGCATCATAGACCTTGTCATAAAAGGTGTCACCTCCGGATTCTTTAGACTCTTCCATTCGTGCGACTTTGCTGCGCAAATAGGTCACACCAGCCGCCCAAATTTCTTGTGAATTGATAGGGCAGAGAGGTGTTTCGATTTTGGCCTCCTGAAAATTCAATGAAGCGCACTGTTGAAAAAGATGGGGCTGGTTAATAAATTCATCCCAGTTTCCCGGAACCGAGCAAACCAGCCCTTGCTGATCCTGAACCTGAATTCCAGCCGAGGTTAAATAAATTTTATACGTTTTCATAGGTTATCTAAAGAGGCATCAATCTCTGCCGCGTGGCGAGATGCATACGTCAATTCATAGGTACAAAGGTTATCAATTACCTGATTTACTATCGAAATCGGGTGTTTTTTACAAATTTTCATCACTTCATTCATCTGAGCATAGCTAAACTGAATACTACGGATTTTCATGGGCTCTTTCTCATAGATTTCGGCCTGTTCAAGCGCCTCTATTGCCCCCTCTTTATAGGCTTGAATGAGGCCAGGAACACCTAATAATGTTCCGCCAAAATAACGAACTACCGCCACCAACACATAATGCAGATTTTGGGAAAGAATCGTATTTAATATCGGCTTTCCTGCACTTCCAGAGGGTTCGCCATCGTCATTGGATCTAGCTTCTTCTGGCGTAAACCCGAGTCGATAGGCATAACAAATATGCCGCGCTTTCGGATGTGCTTCTTTCAAGGAAGCTAAAAGGCTTTTGATTTCTTCCAAATCTTTCACCGGATATGCCCAACTGATGAATTTACTTCCTTTATCTTTGTAAAGTCCTTCAGCTGGTTTTGCGATTGTGAGATAGGAGTCGGGTATCAATGACATAAGGATAAATTTAGGCTAAGCGATGCACAATAACTATTATTTTCTGCGGATTTTATCTGCCCATTTGAGGCAGATATTGATGTATGCGCGCTTAAAACAGTGTTTTTCACAGGAAAAGGATGAATTAGTTTTAGGTTTTGAACGCCAAAACGGCGATGATTTCTATATCAAATGCTCGCTCGGACCTCAGTTTTCCAGTCTACAATTTCCGGATTCTTTCCACCGCGCCGGGCGAAATTCCATCGATCTTTTTTCGGATTTGCTTTTAGCAGAAGTGCAGGAAGTAGAGATGTACGAAAATGAAAGAGCCTTTGGAATTCATTTTCTAGGCAACTATGTGCTCGTATTTAAGCTTTTTGGTAATCGGGCTAATTTGATTTTATACCGGGATGGGGATTATGATTCGCAATTCCAAAAACGCCTCAAAAAAGATGATGAGATTGCTTTAAATGCCATCTCCCGTTCCATCAACCAAAGTTTCGAAGCCTTCCAGACAGCAGATGGCGAGTATTTTCCACTATTTCCCACCTTGGGAAAAGAGGCCCAAGCTTGGCTTGCCGCGCAAGGATATGAAAATTTGAATCTAAATGACCGATGGGCCCTTTTGCAACAAATGCTTCAAATTTTGGATCAGGGTACATTTTATGTGATTACCACGCCTAAAGGAATTGGATTTACCTTATTCCCACCATCTTCTGATGCACTATTCGAAACTACGGATCCTATTGTAGCATTGAATCAATTCTATGTGCTGCATTATTCAGTAGGGGAGTTTACAAGGGAGAAAAGACAAATACAGGAGGGATTAGAACGTAATTTGGCGAAATCTCAACTCTACCTGCAGGAGCTGGAGAAACAAAAGGTCATTAGAGAGACGAATGTGCCTTTCGAAGAGATTGGTAATATTTTAATGGCCTATTTGCATCTGATTCCGGAGGGAGAAAGCAAGGTAGTACTAGAAGATTTTTACCGAAATCAGCCTATTACTATTAAACTAAATTCCACTTTGAGTCCGGCAGCTAATGCAGAGAATTACTACCGAAAAGGGAAGAATTTCTCTAAAGAACTAGCCCATTGGGAGGAAAACATTGCCAGAAAGCAGCAGGAAATAGCTGATATACAGCAAAGAATTACCTCGTTAGAAACCATCGAAACGCGCAAAGGACTTAAGCCCTATTTGCAAATCGCTGTAGCTAAGAATTCCGCCGAAGAATTGCCATTTAAGCAGTTTGAAGTAGATGGCTGGGCAATTTGGGTAGGAAAGAATGCAAAGAATAACGATCTCCTTACGCTGAAATATGCGAAGAAACAGGATATTTGGTTGCACGCTAGAGACGTTTCGGGCTCCCACGTCATTGTGCGAAATCCCCAAAATAAAACAGTTCCCGCCTTCGTCATCGAAAAGGCAGCTAGTTTAGCGGCTTATTTCTCCAAAAGACAGACGGAATCCCTTTGCCCTGTCATTGTTACTTCGAAAAAGTATGTTCGAAAAACGAAGGATTTATTACCAGGAATGGTCATCGTGGACCGTGAGGAAGAGGTAGTTTTAGTGAAGCCCGAGCTTTGGGATTAGCACAATTCCGATAAAAATCTTAATTTAGACAATTAAAGACCAAAATTAACTACAAAACTCTATGCAATCAAACGGTTTACAAACACTCGATTACCTCGTTTTTCTCTTTTATTTCGTCGTAGTAGCTGGTTACGGCTTTTGGATTTACAACAAGAAAAAATCTGAACTTTCTGACTCAAATGACTTCTTTTTAGCGGAAGGTTCTTTAACCTGGTGGGCAATTGGTGCTTCATTAATCGCGTCTAATATCTCAGCGGAGCAATTTATCGGTATGTCCGGCAATGGTTTCAGACTCGGTTTAGCCATCGCTACCTACGAATGGATGGCCGCCGCAACACTCTTAATCGTGGCAATCTTCTTTATGCCTATCTATTTAAAGAATAAGATTTTCACCATGCCTCAATTCTTATCGCAACGTTATTCGCCTACGGTAAGTTTAATTATGGCCGTTTTCTGGTTAATGTTGTATATAGCGGTGAATTTGACCTCTATTTTGTATTTAGGTGCTCTTGCAATCACCACCATTTCAGGCATAGATTTTACGGTTTGTATGATCGGTATGTCTGTTTTCGCAGTGATTATTACGCTAGGTGGTATGAAAGTAATCGGATATACTGACGTGATTCAGGTCTTCTTTTTAATCTTAGGAGGTCTGGCGACGACTTATTTGGCACTTCAAATGGTATCAGATCACTTTGGCGGTGAAGGTATGATGAATGGTATGAATCATTTGTTAACAAAAGCCCCAGAACATTTTCACATGATTTTGAACAAGGATAATGCAAATTACCCTTCTCTTCCTGGCCTTACCGTTTTAATTGGGGGTATGTGGATTATCAATTTGAACTACTGGGGTTGTAACCAATACATCACCCAACGTGCTTTAGGTGCAGACTTGCCTACCGCGCGTAACGGTATCTTATTCGCAGCATTCTTGAAGATGTTAATGCCTATTATCGTGGTTTTACCTGGTATTGCAGCCTATTTGTTGCACAAAGACGGCATGTTCCAACAAGAAATGTTGAAAGATGGGGTTATCAATCAAGATAGCGCTTATCCTGTATTATTGAACTTGCTGCCAGCTGGTTTAAAAGGTCTTTCCTTTGCAGCTTTAACTGCAGCTGTTGTGGCTTCCATGGCAGGTAAGGCGAATTCAATCTCTACGATCTTTACTTTGGATATCTACAAGAAATACATCAATACGAATGCATCTGAGAAGCAATTAGTGTCTATCGGCCGAATTGCAGTCGTTGTTGCCATGGTATTAGCCATCGTGATTGCACCTTTAATGGGGATCGACAAAAAAGGTGGTTTTGAGTTCATTCAAGAGTACACTGGATATGTTTCACCTGGTATTTTTGCCTTATTTACCTTAGGCTTCTTCTGGAAGCGAACGACTTCAAATGCGGCATTATTTGCGTTAATCGGAGGGGTTAGTTTCTCTATTTTAACGAAATATATTCCAACATGGACTGGTGTAAATGATTCTATTTTCTACACGGCATTCCTAGATGGAGATGTGTACATGATTCCATTTATGGACCGCATGGGTTGGGTGTTTATCTTCTGTGTGGTTTCGATGGTGATTATTTCATTAGCGGATCCTAAAAGCAAGAACAATCCGAAAGGTTTGGAGATTGATGCCAAAATGTTCAAACTCGAGCCTTCTTTCATATTAGGAACGGTCGTAGTGGTGATGGGATTGATTGCTCTATACACGTATTTTTGGTAATTTTTTAGGGTAAGCGTTTTAAAATTGTGCTATGCAATAATTTTGTAAACGCTTACCCTAAAAAATTTCTGGTGACTTTTTGACTAAGCTGCGCAGCAGCGACCCATTGACTAAGCCGTTAGCGGCGACTACACCATGATTATTAAACTTCTTAAAAACCGATCGGATATCGGTGCTGGGACGCGAGGATCAGATATGGGTATCGATGCCCTTGAAATTGCTGCAATCAATGCAGATAACGATTTTTTTCATCGCCATCTTTTTGAAGATATTCCTACTCATAACGAAACTATCTACCAGAAGAATACCAATAGTTACGCTAAACGAATAGACCATGTGTTACAGCAGTGTGAACGTGTCTGTAACTACGTTTCATCCACTCTAGAAAATGAGTATTTTCCTATCGTTTTATCCGGTGATCATTCATCTGCATTGGGTGTTATTAGCGGAATAAAAAAGGCCTATCCCGATAAAAAATTAGGTGTCGTTTGGATAGATGCACATGCAGATTTACATTCTCCGTTTACATCTCCTTCCGGTAATATTCACGGTATGCCACTAGCGGCCGCTATGCAAATTGATAACGAAGCATGTGCGGTTAATGAGGTTTCGGATGCTACGGTTGAATCTTGGAATGAGTTAAAAAACATTGGATTATCTCAGCCTAAATTTTCGAGTGATCATTTAGTGTTTTTTGGCCTAAGGGATTTCGAATCAGCCGAGCAGCGTATTATCGATCAAAATGGGATTCTGCATTACAAAGTAGAAGAAATTCGCTCCTCTGGTCTAAAAAATTGTGTTGAAAAAGCCATCCAAAAACTGGACGAAGTAGATATGATATTTTTATCCTTCGATGTGGATTCACTCGATTGTGATCAAATATCGTATGGAACAGGGACCCCCGTAAAATCGGGCTTTAGTTCTGATGAGGTACTGGCCATCATTGAATTGTTTTTATCTACTAAAAAAGTAGTTTGTTTAGAGGTGGCTGAAATTAACCCCTTACTTGATAATAAAGGAAACAAAATGGCGGAGACGGCGTTCGATGTTTTGGCCAAAATAGAGAAGGATATAACGCAGTAGGCAGTCGAAAGTGGGCAGCGATCAGTAGACAGTAATCAGTAGTCAGTCCGGAGTCAACTTACTTCCAAATTCATCGCCGTAGGCGATTCCAACTTTATTCTTTGTGCTCTATTCTTTATGCTTTAAATCTATACTCTCTACTCTATAATCTATACTCTACAGCGGAGCATTGTAAAAGAGCGGAGCTTTTTTACAATGCTCCGCTGATTATCGAATCCACCACCCCCGGATCCAACAACGTAGAAGTATCCCCTAAGCTGCCAAATTCACCCTCAGCCACCTTGCGTAAGATACGGCGCATAATCTTGCCGGAACGCGTTTTAGGTAGACCTGTAACGAATTGAATCTTGTCAGGTTTGGCAATCGGTCCTATGACACGTGTGACGGTTGCTAGAATATCTTTCCTCATCAAACTATCATTCTCAGGCATGTGCTCGCAAATCACATACGCGTAGATTCCTTGTCCTTTAACGTCGTGCGGGAAACCTACGACCGCTGATTCCACCACGCCAGTGTGCATATTGATCGCATTTTCTACTTCTGCCGTACCGATTCGGTGCCCAGAAATGTTCATCACATCGTCTACGCGACCTGTGATTCGGTAATATCCATCTTCGTCTCTCATGCAGCCATCCCCAGTGAAATATAAGCCCGGATAGGTAGCAAAGTAAGTAGATTTACAGCGCTCATGGTCACCATATGTGGTCCGGATGATTCCAGGCCAAGGGAATTTTATGCAAAGATTTCCGTTAACGCCGTTTCCTTCAATTTCCTTACCGTTTTCATCTACCAAGATTGGTTGGACCCCAGGTAATGGTAAAGTAGCGTAGGCGGGCTTTAATGGGGTAATTCCGGCGATTGGAGAGATCATGTGGCCACCCGTTTCGGTTTGCCACCAAGTATCTACGATTGGGCATTTCCCCTTGCCGACGTGATCATTGTACCAATGCCAAGCTTCTACATTTAATGGTTCACCTACGGAACCTAGGACGCGAAGTGAGCTTAGATCCTTGTTTGTTATGTACTCATTTCCCATTCCCATCAGTGACCGGATGGCCGTAGGTGCGGTGTAGAAAATGTTAACTTGGTGTCTTTTGATGATGTCCCAAAAACGTCCCGCATCCGGGTAAGTAGGAACACCTTCGAATAAAATGGATTTTGCGCCATTTAAAAGCGGTCCATAAACTAAATAGGAGTGACCCGTGATCCAGCCAATATCAGCGGTACAGAAATAGACTTCGCCTGGATTGTATTGGAATACATTTGCGAATGTGTAAGCTGTGTAAACCATATAGCCGCCGCAAGTGTGTACAACGCCTTTTGGTTTTCCAGTGGAGCCAGAGGTATATAAAATAAATAAAGGATCTTCCGAGTTCATCGCTTCAGCAGGGCAATCAGCGGATGCTTCGTGTTCTGCTTCGTCCCACCAAATATCACGGCCGTCCAACATGGAGACAGGCGTATTAGTGCGGCGTTTGACGATGACTTTTTTGACAGATGGGCAATTCGCGATAGCATCATCCACTGTTTCTTTCATCGGAATCTCTTTGTTCCCACGAACAGCACCGTCTGTGGTTAAAACGATTTTACATTCCGCATCATTCACGCGATCTGCGATGGATTGAGCAGAGAATCCACCGAAAATGACGGAATGAATGGCTCCAATTCGAGCACAGGCTAAAACCGCAATTGCTAATTCAGGAATCATCGGCATATAAATGCAAACGCGATCCCCTTTTTCAACCCCTTGCGATTTTAAGGCATTGGCCACTTTACAAAGACGCGTGTAGAGTTCGCGGTAGGTTAGAGTTACGGCTGCATCGCCTGGTTCATTGGGCTCATAGATGATGGCTGCTTGATCTGGAATCGTCTTTAAATGGCGATCTAGGCAGTTAGTAGTAATGTTTAACTGACCGTCTTCAAACCATTTGACTGAATAATCATCAAAACTCCAGTCGAGGACTTTCGTAAATGGTTTAGACCATTCAAATTCATTCGCGATGCCTGCCCAGAATTTCTCTGGTTCTTGCACGCTTAATTCATACTTTTTCTGGTAATCTGCTAGGCTCGTAATTCTCATAATTAAATGTTGTCAAATTCTCCCTGAAGGGAATAATAGCCAAAAAGGCTCATTCCAATCGAAATGAGTGGTGCTAATACAAAGGTGTAAATGATGGCAGGGACGAGGTCGTTCCCACCTTTGGCCCATAAAGGAACCGCTTGAAAATAAATCAAATATATGCCTGCACCGATTCCTAGACCGATCCAAACTATTCCTAAAATGCGTTTGATGAGGTTCATGCTGCTTTTTTATCTGATTTGATGTAAATAACTCCGATCACTACGCAGACACTAATTAAAGCAATAGGGTAGTTTAATCCTTCCAAATAGGGTTTTTGAACGACTCCTGCCGTTTGTGCATTGGCAACTAAGAAAGTAGCGATGGCGGGCATTAAGCCTCCAAATACACCATTCCCAATATGGTAGGGCAAGGACATCGAGGTATACCGAATCTTCGTGGGAAACATTTCCACTAAAAAGGCGGCGATGGGACCATAGGCCATCGTGACAAAAGAGATTAGGAAAAAGACATAACCCACTAAGGTCCACTGATCTGTCTCGTTTATTTTAATACTAATCTTGGATTCTTTTTTTTCAGGCGAAATCTCTGTGATGACATTTTTATACGAACTACCATCCGTAAATTCTTTTGTTATAGTCGTCGTCTTGCCCTTTGAAGTAGTCTTTTCTGAACCAAGAACTACTGTTTTATTAGTCAAATCCACTGTTTTATACATTTGGTCAAAAATGGGTCGATAGGCAAGGACCGCAATAATCATACCCGTCATCATAATTCCTTTTCGTCCTATTTTGTCTGATAAGGCACCAAATAATACAAAAAGAGGGGTTCCTAATAAAAGGCCGATGACTAAAATCGTATTCGTTTGAATATCATCTAGATTACAAATCTTTAACAGGAAAGTTTGTGCATAAAACTGGCCGGTATACCAGACTAAACCTTGCCCCATCGTAGCTCCGAACAGCGCTAAAAGCACATATTTTAGATTCAGTTTGTTGCCAAAAGATTCCTTTAGCGGGTTCTTGCTAATTTTTCCCTCGGCTTTGGCCTGCTCAAACATGGGTGATTCCTCCATGTTTTTACGAATCAAAAGTGAAACGAGAACCATCAGGATTGAGACTAGAAATGGAATTCTCCATCCATAATCATCGAATGCTTCTTTGCTCATGGATGCCCTAGTGGCCATTATGACAGTTAAAGAAATAACTAAACCTAAAGTAGCCGTAGTTTGAATCCAGGAGGTAAAAAATCCCCGTCTTTCAGCGGGTGCGTGTTCCGCCACATAGGTTGCGGCTCCACCATATTCTCCACCCAAAGCGAGTCCTTGTAAAAGACGTAGCGTTAAAACTAAAATAGGGGCCCAGGCACCAATGGTGGCATAAGAGGGGATTAAACCGATGGCAAAAGTGGCACCTCCCATCAACATGAGGGTGACCATAAAGGTATATTTTCGGCCAATTAAATCACCCAATCGTCCGAATACTAAGGCACCAAAAGGGCGCACCACAAATCCGGCAGCAAAAGTGGCTAAGGTGTTTAGAAAGGCAGCAGTTGGATTATCAGTTGGAAAGAATTTAGTCGACAATACAGTGGCTAAACTTCCAAAGATGTAGAAATCATACCACTCAATTAAGGTACCCACAGACGACGCACTAATAATGTAGGCGAGGCTTTGTTTTTTGGTTGACATTATTTTAAATAGGTTTTAACAAATCTAAAATTTTCTGCCTAATTCTGCTAAATTTGACCCAAAATTCTTGCCTATGTTTACCGAAACGCAACGCTTCACTCAATGGTGGTTATGGCTGGTTATTATTGGATCTTGGATTGCCATGATGTACTCGATTGCCACCGTATCACCTCCCACCACCATCACATTTATGATATCATTTGTTGTGGGAATGTTATTGCCTGTCTTGTTTTGGCAAATGAAATTAGTCACAAGAATCGCAGAAGAAGGTATTTATGTGCGCTTTACTCCGTTCCATTTCAAGGAAAAATTTTATGACTGGGATTCTCTTTCCGCTTGCTATGTAAGAACGTATAGTCCCTTACTGGAATATGGAGGCTGGGGAATCAAATATGGCTTTGGCGGTCAAGGCTTAGTCTATAATGTAGCTGGGAAAGTAGGTCTTCAGTTGAAATTTAAGAAGGGAGATCCTGTATTAATTGGGACCCAAAAAGGGGAGGAGATCAAAGCCAAATTAGTCGAGATGGGACGTTTAATCGAATCTGTGAAATAAAAGGCGTATCTTTGCGCCACATTATGAGGATGTTTGTTATTATTTCATTGCTCATAACACATCTTTATACAGTAATATGTCATTCGAATCATTGCACCTCATTGAGCCTATTTTAAAGGCGCTCAAAGAAGAGGGTTATAGTAATCCAACTCCTATTCAAGCTCAATCTATCCCAATCGTCCTTCGTGGTACCGATTTATTAGGTTGTGCCCAAACAGGAACAGGTAAAACAGCAGCCTTTACGCTGCCCATCATTCAACTTTTAGAAGAGAATAAATCCTTCCAAAGAACTAAGAAAGTGCGTGCCCTCATCGTTACACCTACTCGTGAATTAGCGATTCAGATTGGCGAAAGTTTCCGCGCCTATGCGCGTCATACGGACTTGAAATATGCCGTTATTTTTGGAGGAGTAGGCCAAAGTCCCCAAGTTTCAGCCATCCGCAGTGGTGCTGATGTGGTGATCGCGACCCCTGGTCGTCTTTTGGACCTAATGAACCAACGTTTATTATCCATCGCAGACGTGGAATATTTCGTATTAGATGAAGCGGACCGTATGTTAGATATGGGTTTCATCCACGACGTGAAGAAATTACTTGCTGCTCTGCCGCACAAACGTCAGTCTCTATTTTTCTCAGCGACGATGCCCCCGGAAATTGTTAAATTATCTGCAAGTATCTTGCGTAATCCAGCTTCCGTATCTGTTACCCCCGTTTCTTCCACGGTCGAAATCATTAATCAATCCGTTTATTTCGTTGATAAAGGGAACAAAAATGATCTTTTATTAGACATTTTACAGGACACGTCGATTAAAACGGCTTTAGTCTTTACCCGTACTAAACACGGCGCAGACAAAGTGGTGAAAATGTTATTAAAAGCCAGCATTAAGGCCGAAGCGATTCACGGGAATAAGTCTCAAAACGCCCGCCAAAGTGCCCTTAAAAACTTCAAAGCCCAAACCACTCGCGTACTTGTCGCAACGGACATCGCTGCTCGTGGAATTGATATAGATGAATTAGAATACGTGATCAACTTCGAATTATCGAATATTGCTGAAACCTACGTCCACCGTATCGGTCGTACCGGTCGTGCTGGTGCAAAAGGCGCTGCGATTTCATTCTGTGATATCGAGGAGAAAGCGTATTTAAAAGACATTGAGAAATTAATCGGGAAAAAGATTCCAGTCGTGGAAGCCCACAAATACCCGATGAAAGTCTTGCATGTAGAAAAAGCGGCAAAAAAACCACAAGGTCCACCACGTAATGGCGGGGCTGCCCGTCCTGGAGCACCCGCAGCAGCTGACGCTAAACCCGCTCGCTCTTTTGATAAAGCGAGTGCTGGTCGTAAATGGTATGGTAAGAAAAATACCTATTAATCTTTGAAGCTATCAAAAAAAATATTGCTCGTCATCGTAGGTCCCACGGCAGTCGGAAAGACCGCGCTTTGTGTTGATTTAGCAAAGCACCTACAGACGGACATTATTTCGGCAGATTCACGTCAATTTTACCGCGAGCTTTCGATCGGTACTGCTAAACCTTCTCTTGAAGAGCAGGGGGGTGTCACCCATCATTTTATTGATTCTCATTCTGTGGAGGAGTATTTTTCTCCAGGGGATTTCGAGCGAGAGTCGATGGTGCTGCTAAAAAAGCTCTTTAAAAAACAGGATGTCGTAGTGGCGACTGGAGGTTCAGGATTATATCTGAAAGCTTTGATGGAGGGTTTGGATGTGATGCCCGAAGCGGATTTAGCCTTACGTGAAACGCTGAATACTCGTTTAGAGAAAGAAGGTCTTTGGGCTTTATTTACTGAATTAAAGCAACTGGATCCTGAATATGCCGCTCAAGTGGATGCTAAAAATCCGCAGCGCGTCATTCGCGCGCTAGAAGTCTGTCTATCTACTGGGAAACCCTATTCAGAGTTCCGTTTAGCTCAAAAGCCGGCCCGGCCATTCCAAGTGATCAAAATTTGTCTAGAACGCCCACGCGAAGAATTATATACCCGGATTGATCAGAGAATGGATCAAATGTTATCGGAAGGATTGATGGAAGAAGCGAAGGCTTTTGAAGATAAGCAGTATTTATATGCTTTGAAAACCCTGGGTTATAAGGAAATTTACGGTTTTCTTCGGGGTGAATACAATGAAGCGGAAATGATTCGTTTGTTAAAGCGAAATAACAGACACTATGCGAAGAAGCAAATGACTTGGTTTAGAAATCAAGATGAGTTTAGCTATTTGCATCCTTCGAATGCCTTTGTGGAAATTTTGAAACTATTAGAGGCTTAAATAAGCTTCGAGTCCGCCTTCAAGGTGATCGATGTGTGAGAAGCCTTTGGCCTTCATCAAACGTAAGGCAATTAAACTCTGCGTCCCATTATAGCAGATAATCACCCAGTTTTTCTCCTTAGAAATTTCATCGATTCGCTCCAAAAGGGTATCCAATGGAACGTGAAAACCTCCTAGATTAAAGTCTTCCCATTCCCTTGGAGTCCTTATATCTAGGAGGTTTACATGGTTTAATTCAGCTTTGAATTCAGCGGCATTCATGTTAATAGCCAGCTGCTTGCCAAGCCATCATTCCGCCCAGCACATTGCGCACATTCGCATAGCCTTCCGCTGTTAAATAATCCTTTGCACGACCAGAACGAGCTCCAGAACGGCAATGAATCAATATTTCTTCATTTTTCAGATGAGCGATTTCGTCTAAACGATCCGGCAATTCACCCAAAGGAATCAAGATTGCGCCAATATTAAATTCATCGAATTCATATTCTTCGCGCACGTCGAACACGTTTAATTTTTCTCCTTTATCAAGGCGCTCTTTTAACTCTTCAATTGTAATATCCATCTTATTCGTTATTTCCGTCACCTACTACCCAAACATCAATCGTATCTCCCGGATGAATACTCGTTCCATCACAAGTAGCACAAGTCTGTTTGAATACAGTTCCTGCTTCTAAATCACTATTTGCCTCGTAGGTCACTTTGCCTAATTTTAAATTCATTCCTGCCAAAATAATCGACACCTCATCAATCGGCTTTCCGATCAAATCTGGCAATTCAATCTCCGCATCCGCCGTTCCATTTCCAATGTATAAATCTACCTCTGTTCCTTTAGGGATGTTATTTCCAGCTATTATTTTACGTCCCAAAGCTTGCATGTCAATCACCTCTTTCAAACGTGGATCGTTCACTTGATGCACTATCCCTTTTTTCAATCCCGCAATAACCAATTGCTGCTCCGCACTCCGCACAGACAGACCAATTAAATTAGGCATTCGGATGGTAGGAGGGGTTTCCGAATTGATTGTAATGTAAATCTTACGTCCAGATTTGACTAAGGCATTCGGAAGAGGATATTGAGATAATATGGTCAATGGTGGCTTATCTGATACAAATGTGCAATCAGAAATTTCAAATTCTAGATTATTCGCATCGACCGATTCCTCCATCTTTTCCATCGACATTCCTTTTAAATTAGGAACTTTGATGGTTTCTCCATGGTGTGTGCTCCAGGGTAAGTAAACAAAAAAGAAGGCAAAAAATAGCACCAAAAATAACGTCACTAAGATCGCGACGTGCAGGTAAAAGTCCTTTTTTGATTTAGTTGAAATGATTGCCATGGAGGGATTAATCTATTATACCGCAATTTAATAAAATCATCATAGAATTCGGTTCAAAATGCAGAAATTGTGCTGCGCAATAATTTCTTACATTTTAACCCAATTCCATTCTTCATTTTCTTTCTTCTCTCTACTCTATTATCTATTCTCTCTAATCTATTATCTACTAAACAAAAAAGGGGCTTGCGCCCCCATTTTGAAATTATCTCTACTCTTTACTCTATAATCTCTACTCTCTACTCTTTACTCTTATTAAGTCTAGCGACTAGTGCCTAGCGACTAGTGACTATCGACTCCCGACTAGTACTTAAACACCTTATCCCCCGCCATTACCTCTTGCGTTTTCTCGTCAAAAGTAACGCGTTGTCCCGTGCGATATGCTGCATTTGACATGATAGTTGCGATTGAGTGTTGGTATCCAGCCTCGATAGGCGCATTAGGAGTTTTACGAGAACGAACACATTCCATCCAGTTTTTCACGTGGTTGAAAGTTAAAATATCTCCGCCTGTATCTGCATCCGTAGCGACTTTTGCACCTTCAATTTTCATTGTTGGTAAAAGGTTCGCTTGAAGGCCCATTGCTTTTGCCTCACGCTCACGAAGTCCTCCATTGGGAGAGATCATGTTCGTGTCTAAGTTTAATTCACCACCATTTGAGTAGTAAATTTCTTTAGTACCGCCAGCTGAATTCGAGAAGCGGGAGGTGAATTGAACTTGGAATCCTTTGGTTCCTTTTCCGTAATCCATTACTACTGTCATGGTGTCTGCATTTACGCGGCCATCATTCCACTGGTAGATTCCTCCGTTAGCAACGACTGAATTCGGGTGAGATAAACCGGAGAACCAGTGAACGGTATCAATTTGGTGTGACATCCACTGTCCTGCAATTCCAGAAGAATAAGGCCAAAATAGGCGGTATTCTAAGTATTTACGTGGATCAAATTTGTCTGCTGGGCGGTTCATTAAGTAGCGTTTCCAGTCGATATCGGATTCCTTTAAGATGCTCGTTAATTCAGGACGTCTCCAGCGAGCTGGTTGATTTACGTTCCACATTAATTCCACCATTTTGATATCGCCAAATTTACCCGACTTGATGAATTCATCTGCTGCCCAGTAGTTCTCTCCTGAACGACGTTGTGAACCAATTTGAACGATTTTGCCAGAGTCTTTTACCGCTTTTAAAACCGCTCGGTTATCTTCCATTGTTTCAGCTAATGGTTTTTCCGTGTAGCTATCGCAACCCGCTTTTACTGCTTCGATGGTGTGTAAAGCGTGTTGGAAGTCGGCTGTTGAGATGAAAACAGCATCGATTCCTTTCGCAGCATACAATTCGTCATTGTTTCTGTAAGTTTGAATAGATCCGCCTAATTCTTTCTCTAAATAGGCTTTTCCTTCGTCTCTACGGCGATTCCATAGATCTGAAAGTGCGACCATTTCAAAGTTCATTCCTTTGGCCAAAGCCTTAAATGGAGGAACATGTGACGCCCGGTGACGATCAGAGAAACCCACGCAAGCCACGCGAACGCGGTCGTTTGCGCCAAGAATCTTGCTGTACGATTTTGGGCTAAAAGCTAAAGTACCTAGAGAAGCTAGGGCACCTTTGTGTAAAAATTCTCTTCTTTCCATAGGTTAGTTTATTTAATTTCTCTGATTTTGATGTTTTTATAGAATACGGAATCCCCGTGCTCTTGGAAAAGGATAGGACCTGAATCTTGCGCTCCAAAACCATCCCATACTTTATGCTTGCTGTGTGCTACCAGCACTTTGAAGATATTGCTTTTGCGTTCGTATTCGATCACTTTAAAGCCATTTAACCAGTGTTGAACGATGTTGTTAGGATAAACAATGATACGTCCTTGATTCCATTCGCCTACTTTCTTTTGGAAACGACCATCAATTTTATTTGAAGGTATGATGTCATATAAACTCGCTAATGTGCGGTTTCCTACGGTTCCTAGTTTTGCATCTGGGTGCTTTGCGTCGTCTAAAACTTGGTATTCCAAGCCGATCGCTGACATACCTGAGTTATAGGATTCATTTACGAAGTATTTTACTCCTGAGTTTGCGCCTTCTGTTAACTTGAAATCAAAAGTTAGCTCAAAAGCGGAGAATTTGTCGTTGGTTAAGATATCTCCTCCATTGCCTGATTCTTTACCGCCTTTACTATTTACATGAAGTGTTCCGTCTTCTACCGTCCAAACCGAGGGAGGAGCTGTGGTTTTAAAAGCTGAACGGAAGCCGGCTAAGTCTTTGCCATTGAATAATAAACGGAAACCTTGTGCTTGTTCTTGTGGTGATACATTATTCAAGGTATAGTTGTCTACGACTACTCTATTGTCCAAAGGACGTGGTTGCATATCTTTCCCTGTTTGGATACGGATGTTTTTCCACATTACTTGCATGCCAGGTTTCATTTCTCCATAGATGGCGTGTACTTGGAAGGCGATAAAACCTTTAGCCGTCATATCATCTACTAAATATGAAATAGGATAATCGTTAATCCACGTTCTGATGGTGCTACCAATTGCCTCGATGCGGTAATGGTTCCAAACATCCCCTAATTTAAAGGCTTTCTTCGCCTCTGGTTTAAGTTCGTTTTGAGCTAACCAACCACGACGTGATTCGTCGTAAATACCACCTGACCATCCTCTGGAGGAAGGGTCGATTTCGGCTTGGTAACCGTGAACGCGTCCATTTTGGTATTCAGGAACAGATAAACTTCTGAATTGAACCCCAGAATTCATCTTATTGTCTACTTTGACATCAAATTCTAGGATGAAATCGCCGTATTCTTGTTCGGTGGCCATGAAAGAGTTAGGTGTATTAGCCACGGTAGTTCCCACCATGACTCCATCTTTCACTTCGTATTTTGCTTGACCATTCAGTTGTTTGAACCCTTTAAAGGTTTTGCCATCGAATAGGTTGGTCCATTTTTGAGCTTGTACTTGTTGCAAACCAATCGCCAAAAACAAGCTTAAAAAGGGTATAATCAATTTTTTCATAGTAAAATTAGTTTTCTTTATAAGGTAGTAATCTTCGAAATTTACTCAATTATCTTAAAATAATTTAGTTTATCTAGGGGGTTAATTCAGGGTAGTAAAATAGTCTGGAATGGAAAGCATATTTACTAAGTATTCTATTATTTTTGTAGATTAATAATCGATTACTATGCAAAAACAGACCAAAGCCATCCGCATTCAAGCCGAAAGATCTCATAATAGAGAGCATTCTGTGCCATTGTATTTGACTTCAAGCTTCACTTTTGATGATGCAGAACAGGGCAGAGCGATTTTTGCAGAAGAAATGGCTGGCAATATCTATTCTCGTTATATGAATCCCAATGTGGATGAATTTGTAGAGAAGATGAATATGCTGGAAAATGCAGAGGATGGTATCGCATTTTCTACTGGAATGGCTGCCATTTTTGCCTCAATGGCAGGATTATTAAAAGCTGGAGATCATATTGTGGCCTCTAATGCCTTGTTTGGTTCGTGTATCCAGATTTTGACGAAGATTACCTCGAAATGGGGAATTGAATGCACTTTTGTGCCAGGTGCCGATATTAATGCGTGGAAAGCCGCTATTAAACCGAATACGAAATTCTTATTCTGTGAATCTCCATCAAATCCAGGTTTAGAGCTAATTGATTTAACAGCATTAGCTGCCTTGAAAGAGGGGAAAGAAATGATTCTGGCCGTTGATAACTGTTTTGCGACGCCTATTTTGCAAACTCCAATGGATTTAGGAGCAGATTTAGTGATTCACTCAGCGACGAAATATATTGATGGCCAAGGCCGTGTTTTAGGGGGTGTGATCTGCGGAAAGAAAGTATATATCGATGAAATTCGCTTCTTTGCGCGCCATACAGGTCCTTCTCTGTCGCCATTTAATGCTTGGATATTATCTAAGAGTTTGGAATTATTAGACCTCAGAATGCAAAAGCATTCAGAGAATGCGATGGCCTTGGCTGAAGCTTTGGAAGGACATAAAGCATTAAATCAGGTAAAATATCCTTATTTAAAATCGCATCCGCAATATGAATTAGCCAAACGCCAAATGAAATACGGTGGAGGTATTCTAACCATTGATATGAAAGGTGGATTCGAAAAGGTGGTAGCTTTTAGTAAGTTATTGAAGATAGCCTCTATTTCACCTAATTTGGGGGATTCTCGTACGATTATCACACATCCCGCTTCTACTACACACGCTAAATTACCAGCAGATGAGAAAGCTGCCTTAGGAATCACCGATGGTTTAGTTCGAATTGCGGTAGGTCTAGAGTCAGTAGAAGATCTAAAAGCAGATTTCTTACAAGCTCTTAATCAGATTAGCTAATGTGGATTGCTCTGATCGTTTGTTTGCTTTTGTTGACTGTAAATGTCGTGATTGGCGTTTACGTAGAACGAAAGTTGTCTGCTTTTATGCAGGATAGATTAGGGCCAATGAATGTGGGTAAATGGGGTTTATTACAAGTATTTGCGGATTTATTGAAGTTATTCCAAAAGGAAGACATCGTTCCAGAAAATGCCCAAAAGCGTTTATTTCTGATGGCTCCTTGGATTATATTTTTGTCTGTTTTTGGGGCATTTTCTGTTATTCCTTTAAGTTCTGGCACTTTTTTGCAGGGAAGTCAAACCCAGATGGGATTGATGCTCTTAATGGGGATTGTTTCATTAGATAGTTTAGGCATTTTGTTAGCGGGTTGGACTTCGAATAATAAGTATTCTCTCTTAGGAGCTATTCGTTCCGCAGCCCAACTGATTTCATATGAGATCCCATTGGGTTTAACGATTTTATGTGTCGTATTGATTTCTGGTTCGCTTAATTTGCAGGATATTTCTTTGCAACAGGGTATTTACGCGACTGAAACGCAGTATTTATTTGGAATTAAAAGCTTAGGGATTGATGTGACACAAACCGGTGGTTTCTTAAGTTGGAATGTGGTGCGAATGCCTTTGTTTTTCTTTTTGTTCATCATCTATTTTATTGCCTCATTGGCAGAAGCGAACAGGGCTCCTTTTGATATTCCTGAAGCTGAGTCTGAACTAGTAGGAGGTTTCCATACAGAATATGCGGGAATGCGCTGGGCTTTACTATTTCTCTCTGAATATGGAATAATGCTTCTGGTAAGTGTTTTAGGCGTTATTTTATTTTGGGGAGCTTGGTATTCTCCTTTGCCTAATAT
The DNA here is from genome assembly GCA_947494535.1 of Cytophagaceae bacterium. GTDB lineage: Bacteria > Bacteroidota > Bacteroidia > Cytophagales > Spirosomataceae > Aquirufa. Next base: position 6,369 of record CANLVU010000022.1, on the reverse strand, counting down.
CGGATCTGTTCGTTTGGCAGATTGGACAAATGGCCAGCCCGGTACCGTCTTTGCAACGCTAATTGGTTTTATTTGGTTACTATTTAAGACCTATATTCTTATTGCCATCCAAATGTGGGTTCGCTGGACACTACCTCGTCTTCGGGTAGATCAGCTGATGTATTTGTGCTGGAAAGTACTGACCCCCTTTGCCCTGATTTTGGTCGCAATTTCTGCGCTTTGGTCGCTTTTGATGTAAGGAGTTCCTTATAAAAAGTGTTTCTTTACAGAATTGAATCTGTTAACCTACTTATCTATGTTCAAACTCTTACTAAGAGTCTTTTGTATGGGACTATTTCTTGTCCTTTCACATCAAAGTATTGCCCAAACCGCCTCACTACCTGCCATTTTTGGAAAAGTAATCGATGCCTCCACAGGTGAACCTCTCATTGGGGCCGATATTTCCGTTGACTCTAAAAAGTTTGGAATTACAACGGATTCGCTAGGAAACTATAAAGTTTATTTACCTTCTGGAGAATTGGTGGTTAAAGTAAGTTTTGTAGGTTATAATCCTTATCGAACGAAAGTGTACCTTAAAACGGATACGGAATTAAATGTTAAGTTAAACAATGTAACCAAGCAATTAGAAGAGGTAATTGTTTCTAGTGCGGCGACTAAGCGCGATATTCAGACGCCGTCTTTGGGTGTTACTGTATTAAGTTTAAAAGGTATTAAAAAGCTGCCTACCATGATGGGGGAAGTCGATGTGATTCGCAGTTTGCAGTCGCTACCGGGCGTCTCCTCCGTAGGTGAAGGGGCAAATGGATTAAATATTAGGGGGTCAAATGTCGATCAAAATTTGATCTATATAGATGATACGCCTATTTTTAATCCGACACACATGTTTGGTTTGTTTTCTGTTTTTGCTTCGGATGCCATACGCGATTTAGAATTATACAAAGGAGGTGTTCCATCGCGTTTTGGAGGTCGTACGGCTTCAGTTTTGGATATCAAAATGATCGAGCCCAACACCGAGAAGTTTAAAATGCAAGGTGGAATTGGTTTAGTTTCGAACCGCGTGATGGCTGAAATCCCCATTATAAAAGAGAAATTATCTGTTTTAGTAGCTGGGCGTTTATCTGTAAATGACTTTTTGTTCAACTATTTTGCGCCGGATTATTTAAAAAACCTGCGGGCAAATTTTTCAGATGTGGCGACGAAGATTTTTTTCCGACCTAACACGAAAAATACGATTTCTCTTTCGACCTATTTGAGTCATGATTATTACCGTGTCGATTCTTTGTTTAGTATTGAAAACGTAGTCGCGAAACAGACTTCATTTAATTATGGCCACAAAAATCTAGCGGTACATTGGAATCATTACTTCTCTCCTAAATTAAACATGATGGTGAGTGGTTCTCTTACCGACTATACGACTAAAACCTTTGCACCAGATACAGTAAATACGATTGATTTAAATTCTTCCATCTTATATCGAAACTTAACTACAAGTTTTGATTACCAACCGAGTGAAAATCACAAGATGAATTTTGGTTTAACAGGAACACGCTATGATATAAATCCGGGTGATCTAAATGAGGGTGTTATTTCAAGGGTTGCAACGGTAAAACTACCTTTAGAGCAGTCCTATGAAGTGGGAATTTTCGCTGATGATGAATGGACAGTGAGTCCCAAGTTCACGGTTCAGGCCGGGATTCGTTATTCACACTATTATCGTATAGGAGCGGGTGTGATAAATGAATACCTTCCAGATCAAATACCTTCACTCAATTCAATTGTTAAAAAAATAAATTATTCGGAAGGAGAAGTGATGGCTTCTTACGGTGGTTTTGAACCTCGATTGACGATGAAATACTCGTTTGGAGAAAATACGACAATGAAATTTGGCTATAACAGGCAACAACAATTCTTTCAATTATTGTCCAATAACACCACACCGTTACCTACTTCACGTTGGAAGACTGCGGATAGTTTTATTAAACCTCAACAAAGTGATTTCCTTTCTTTGGGTTTATTCAGAACCTTTAACGAAAATGTTTATGAGGCATCCATTGAAACCTATTACCGAGACGTAAGGAATACATTAGACTTTGTTTCTGGGGCTAATCTTCAATTGAACCCTACCATTGAAACCCAATTAATTTCAGGTAAAAGTAAGGCCTATGGGATGGAAGTTATGGTGCAGAAGAAAAAAGGCGAAGTGTCTGGTTGGATTTCCTATACCTATGCGAGAGCCTTTAATCAAATGATAGGTGATTATCCTGAAATTCAGTCGATTAATAGAGGAGACTGGTTTGCCACAAATTATGACAAGCCACACACCTTTAATATGATGTTGAATATTCAACCTACGACACACCATAGTTTCTCTTTTACATTTGCCTATAACACGGGTCGTCCGTTCTCTTCTCCTTCTGGATCCTATGAAATTGGAGGGAAAGTATACCCTGTATTTGCAGAACGTAATAATGATCGTGTTCGCGACTACCACCGTTTAGACTTCTCTTGGACAATCAATAACCCATCCATGATTAAAAAACGTTGGGAAGGTAGCTGGGTATTTACAGTCTATAACTTATATGGCCGCCAAAACCCTTATTCGGTTTTCTTTAAAACAAGCAGGAGTGGTTTGAAAGCTTATGAATTGAGTGTTTTCGCCTCTCCATTTATCTCATTAACCTATAATTTCAAATTCTTTTAGTCATGCCAATATCAATCACAAAAACACTTTTTTACCTTTTGCTTGTTGGCATGGTGACTTGGGCATGTATAAACCCTATTAAGGATTTTATTCAAGTGGATTCCACTTCGTTTACGACAATTGAGGCAGATATTTCTGATGACGCAGAATTAAGTAAAGTGCGATTAACAAGTTCTTCTAATCAATTAACTTCACAATTAGCGCTTCCTATTTCGAAGGCAGTCGTTTCTATTACGGACCAAAATGGCCTTAAAACATCCTTTACAGAGGGTACTCCGCTAGGAACTTATTATCCACCGAAAGGATTTGTCGGAAAGGTAGGGTCTACTTATAAGTTGAATGTGAAGATGTTAACTGGTCAGACTTATGAAAGTACCCAAGAAACGATGAAGGCGGTACCGGAGATTGAAAATACCATTAGTCGATTTGAGATCTTTGATCAATATTCAAAAGTAGATGTTAGGCGAGCCGGTTTTACCGTATATCTTGATTTTAAAGATCTGCCATCGGAGGGCGATTATTATTTATGGAATTGGAAACATTATGAACAATTAAATTATTGTGCCACCTGTACGGATGGGGCTAAATATGATTTTAATAGATTAGATTGTGTAGTGCCTAGGAATCCCACTGCTGAAGTTTTGAACTATTTATGTGATGGCAAATGCTGGGGTATTACCACAAATAATGATCTGAATGTATTCTCGGATGCCTTAACAAATGGACAGCGCGTAGTAGGTCGCCAGGTAGCACGTATCCCTTTTGATAATTGGACACCCTATTATTTCCGTTTAGAACAACGTTCGATTACTAAAAATGCTTTCGCTTTTTACCAATCCTTGATAGCACAAGTTCAATCATCCGGTTCTTTATTTGATGTGCCTGCTGAAACTAGATTTAGTTTAAATATCAAATCATTGACTAATCCAGCTGAACGAGTTTTGGGTATTTTTAACGTGTTCTCTATTCGTAAAAAGATCTTTTTGATTGATCGTAAACAAAATATTCCTATCAATGAATATCCAATGATTCCTCCGGCTATTGGTCTTCTCTACAGTTGTCCTCCAGGCGCTAGCGCCTTTGGTTGTAAAGATCAGGTACCCTGTATGGAATCGGCCACTAGAACAAAAATTACTCCAGAAGGTTGGGTATTCTAGTTTTTTAGGCACAAATTTGTTCTTTAATTAGAAATATGATCGGTGTTTTATTAGTGAATCTGGGAACTCCGGATGACCCAGGTACCCCAAGTGTACGTAAGTATTTACGGGAGTTTTTAATGGATGGTCGTGTCATCGACATACCTTATCCATTCCGTTACTTGTTAGTGAATGGCATCATTGCTCCATTTAGAGCACCTCAATCTGCTAAAATCTATAAAGAGTTATGGGAAGAGCGCGGTTCTCCTTTGAAGTTTTATGGAGAAGATGTTTGTGCTTCTTTAACTGACAAACTAGGTGATGGCTATATGGTTCGTTTAGCCATGCGTTACCAAAGTCCAGACATGAAGACTGCATTAGCCGAAATGCAAAAGGCTAGTCTGAAGAAATTAATCGTTATTCCTTTCTTCCCACAATATGCTTCTGCCACCACGGGTTCAGTCTATGAGCGTGTGATGGAAATAATGTCTGATTGGCAAATTATGCCTTCACTTTCGATTGTGAGCTATTTTTACCAGCATCCTATTTTTGCCAAATACTTCGCAGACAAAGCCGCAAACTACCAAAAAGACGTCGACTTCGATTACTATTTATTCTCTTACCATGGTGTTCCTGAGCGTCACATTCGCAAAGGTGATATCACGAAGAATACCTGTGTTTTTGGGACTTGTTGTGACACCATTACGGAGAAGAACCATACTTGCTACCGGGCACAATGCCATGAAACGACGCGTTTAATCGCGAAAGAGATGGGATTGAAGCCAGGCACTTTTGGTACAGCTTTCCAAAGCCGTTTAGGCCGCGATCCTTGGTTACAGCCTTACACCGATGAAACCATCAAAAAGCTTGTTAAGGAAGGAAAGAAGAAGATTTTGGCGTTCTCTCCAGCTTTTGTGGCTGATTGTTTAGAAACTACGATTGAAGTGGGTGAGGAGTACAAAGAATTATTTGAAGAGGCGGGTGGAGAGCATTGGCAGTTAGTGGAGAGCTTGAATAATTCACCCGAATATGTTGCCCTATTAGAAGATCTTGTAAAGAATTCATAAGATGGTAGCTCTACTCTTAACCATCGTTTTTTCGGTATTATTACTGGTAAATTTTCGGGCACATGCGAAGTTTAATATTGATACACGTATCGCCATTTTATTGAACTATCCAGTCTGTTTTTTGACAGGCTATTTTCATCAAATGGATGCTATTCCTTTTCATTGGCCCTCTACAGGGTACTCCTTGGGTATTTTGGGTATTGGAATCGGTTTTGTGATCACCTTTTTATTATCAGGATATTCTACCGTGAAAAATGGAATGGCGCCTACTTCTTTAGCTAATAATATCTCCTTAGTGATTCCAGTGATGGTGAATCTTTTCATTTGGAGGACGGGTGGTGATTTGACTTTATCCGTGATTGCGGGACTCATATTGTCATTTGCAGCTATCTATTTCTGCAGCCCATCGGGTGAAGGATCTGTTCAAAAGCCAGTCATTTGGGCTTTAGTGGCTGTTTTTGTCGCTTATGGAATCACCAATACGGCCTTTAATTATTTAAATGCGGCGATTGTACAGCAAGTGGGTGGAAGTATTTCATTCACATTAATGCTCTTATTAGGCTCGATGGCAACCTCAGCGGTTGTCTTGGTATATTGGACGATTACTGGAGGAGTGACATGGTCACTTCGTTCCGTATTAGCTGCTATTCCTTTAGGTTTACCTAATTTCTTTTCGTTCTATTTCTTATTAAAAGCGCTTGATGCGTATCAACAAAACGGTGCGGTGGTGTTAACCATTTATAACTTAGGTGTTATTTTATTAAGTGCTGTTACCGCTTTAGTTTTCTTCAAAGAAAGTTTGACCAAAAAGCAGTGGGTGGGGATTGGGTTAGGGTGCGCGGGTATTGCGTTGATTATTCTTTAGAGTATAGATAAGAGAGTAGAGATAGTAGAGTAAAGATTATAGAGTGGAGATTATGGATAATATTTAAATTTATCTCCTATCTATACTCTATAATCTTTGCTCTACTATCTCTACTCTATACTCTGCGTTTTATAGTTGCCCCGCAACTATAAAACATTAGCAGTCTGCTCCTTAATCTTCTCCAACTCATCCTTCATATTCACGACTAAACGTTGAATGGTAGAATCGTTTGCTTTCGAGCCAATGGTATTGATTTCGCGGCCGATTTCTTGGGCCATGAAGTTTAGTTTCTTACCGTTTCCCTCCTCGAGAATCTCTATGAAATAATCCAGGTGAGTCGCTAAACGTACTTTTTCTTCTGAAATGTCGAATTTTTCGATGTAGTAAACGACTTCTTGTTCGAAGCGATTTTTGTCAAAATCTTCTTTTAAACCTAATTCTAAAAGTGCATTGCGCATCCTTTCGCGGATGCCTGGCATACGGATTTTGTCTTGTTCTAGTACTTGGGCTAATCCAGATTTGATGGAGGCGATGTATTCGCGGAATTTGTCTTCTACGACCTTGCCTTCGCGGGCACGGAATTCTTTACATTCTTTGACG
>CANLVU010000021.1 GCA_947494535.1 Cytophagaceae bacterium | reverse complement strand
GCTAAACGTTTTGTCTTGTTGATGGCATTGGGAATGAATTTTTGACCTCCAAAACCTGGATTAACAGACATAATCAAAGCTAAATCTAAATCCGCAATAATATCTTCAAAAACTTCTACGGGAGTACCCGGATTTATCGCAACACCCGCTAAACATCCTGCATCTTTTATCTGTTGTATGGTGCGGTGAACATGAGGACAAGCTTCGTAGTGAACGGTGATTACTTTTGCACCTGCTTTGGCAAACGTCGTTATATATTGTTCTGGCTTTTCTATCATTAAATGAACGTCAAGCACTTTGGTTGCCACCTTATTTATGGCTTCCAAAACAGGAAAACCAAAGGAGATATTAGGAACAAAAACTCCATCCATTACATCAATATGAATCCAATCTGCGCTAGATTCATTCAACATGTGTACTTCCGAACCAATGTTTAAAAAATCACAGGCTAAAACGGAGGGGGCGATGATCAAATTTCTCATACAACAAAGGTATAAAATATTCCTAAACCTTGTTTCTTGCTTGATTCCAATTAAATTAAGTTTTAATTTCGATTATGGATATAAATCAGCGAATGAATCAGCTCATTGAAGAGATAAACCGCTACAATGAAGCGTATTATCAACAGAATGAAAGTATCATTTCGGACCAAGCATTCGATCAATTACTCGCTGAATTAATTAAATTAGAGCAAGAAAATCCACTTTTTGCTCGTTCTGACAGCCCCACACAAAAAGTAGGGGGCACCATCACCAAAGATTTCAAATCCGTTACCCATCAATTTCCTATGTTATCCTTAGGAAATACTTATAATGAAACAGATTTACGGGATTTTGATGAGCGGGTCAAAAAAGGGTTAGAAGGGGAGAAATTCGAATACGTATGTGAGTTAAAATTTGATGGTGTTGCCCTATCGTTTTGGTATACAAATGGGGTTTTACAAAAAGGTGTAACGCGTGGAGATGGAACGAGAGGGGATGATATTACTTCTAATGTAAAGACCATCAAAAGTTTACCCACTCGCATTAATTCTACTATTTTACCCTCCACCTATGAAATAAGAGGAGAGGGCTATATGCCCATCACATCGTTTGATCGAATTAATGCGGAGAAGATTGCCAAGGGGGATCAACCTTTAGCAAACCCTCGCAATGCAGCTTCCGGAACTTTCAAATTGCAAGATTCTGCAGAGGTGGCGCGAAGAGAAATGGAATGTTTTATTTATTCCTATTTAGGCAATGAGAATCCTTTTAACAGCCATTCAGAAGCATTAGAGCATTTAAAATCAGTTGGATTTAGTGTTTCACCTACGTATCGTGTTTGTTCTTCGATTGATGAAGTATTAACCTATATCGAGGATTGGGCTGAGAAAAGAAACGATTTACCATTAAATACAGATGGGATTGTCATCAAGGTCAATGATTTTGGGCAGCAAGAACGTTTAGGTTTTACGGCCAAATCTCCTCGCTGGGCTATTGCCTTCAAATACCCATCTGAAATTGCGCGAACCCGCATTAATTCTGTTTCTTATCAAGTAGGAAGAACCGGAAACGTAACGCCTGTAGCCAATTTGGAACCCGTATACCTAGCAGGAACGGTCATCAAACGTGCCTCCATTCACAATGCGAATGAAATGGAAAGACTGGATTTACGTGAAGGGGATACCGTATTCATCGAAAAAGGGGGTGAAATCATTCCAAAAATCACGAGTGTCGATACATCTGCCAGAAAAGAAGCAAATGCATTTGTGTTTCCACATCATTGCCCTTCCTGTGCAACTGAACTTATTCGTATAGAAGGCGAAGCCAATCATTATTGTCCAAACGACACGTGTTGTCCGCCTCAAATCAAAGGGAAAATAGAGCATTTTATCGCAAGAAAGGCCTTAAACATTGAAAACCTTGGAACAGAAACGGTTGATTTATTATTCGAAAAAGGGATAGTTCTAAATGTAGCAGATATTTACGATTTAAATGCAGAGAATTTCTTCGGTTTAGAGGGCTTTCAAGCTAAATCAGTACAAAATATTCTTTTAAGCGTAAAGAAATCAAAAGAGATTCCCTTCCGTCAAGTATTGTTTGGTTTAGGGATACGACACGTAGGAGCAACTATAGCTGAGAAATTAGTCCTATATTTTCACTCGTTAGAAAATCTAATTCAAGCAAGTTTAGAAGAATTAATGGCTGTTCCTGAAATAGGGGAAAGGATCGCATTAAGTGTTATTGATTACTTTGCAAACGAAGAAAACCTACAAATTATTGAGCGTCTGAAAAGGGCAGGAGTTCAGTTTTCAGAAGAAATAAACGAAATAGTTTTAGAAACTACGGACTTGGAAGGTAAAACTTTCGTAATTTCGGGAGTATTCGTTCATTTCGACAGAGATGAATTGAAGGCAAAAATTATCGCTAACGGCGGAAAAGTCGTTTCCAGTATTTCTGCTAAATTAGATTACCTAGTTGCCGGAGAAAATATGGGGCCTGCTAAACTAGAAAAAGCAAATTCATTATCCATACCTATTATTTCGGAAGACGAATTTATAGCCCTCCTTTCATAATTATGAAATCATTACCTAAATTCTATGGCGTTGCGCCAGCACTTGTTACCCCAATGAATGAGGATCGTTCCATTAATTGGGATGGCTTAAAGAAATTGATTCAACACGTGAGTACTGGAGGCGTAGATTATTTAGTCGTTCAAGGGACAACAGGGGAATCTGCCACTACCACAGCGGATGAGAAGAAGCAAATCGTTTCTACCATTCGAGAAGCTAATACAAAGAACTTACCTATCGTTTATGGCTTAGGTGGAAACAATACGGAGTCGTTGATTAATCAAATCAAACAAACTTCGTTCGAAGGTATTGATGCCATATTATCCGTTTGCCCTTATTATAATAAGCCAAGTGCTAGAGGTGTAATTGCCCATTATGAGGCAATTGCAGATGTTTGCCCGGTGCCTGTCATAATGTATAATATCCCGGGGAGAACTGGGATTAATATGTCAGCAGAAACCGTTTTAAAACTCTCTGAACATAAAAATATCATCGGAATTAAAGAAGCATCCTGTATTATAGAACAATGCATGGAAATTGCCTACCACAAATCGGATGACTTTCTATTAATTTCTGGGGATGATGTTCAAGCTGTCCCTATAATTTCTATAGGGGGCGTGGGGGTAATGTCGGTAATTGCGAATGCTTTCCCTGAACAGTTCACAACGATGATACACCATGCTTTAGTAGGTGATTATCGTTTAGCCCAAAAAGAGTTGGGTAAATTTCTTACCATCGACCCCTTTTTATATGAAGAAGGAAATCCGGTGGGAGTTAAAAAATTATTAGAGAATCAAGGTTTGTTTGGGGCGCAAGTTCGAATGCCATTAGCAAGCGCATCTGCAGAATTAGGTCAAAAACTAGCTAAAATTAGTCAGCAAGAAGGTTTAAATAAATAATAAATTATGTTTGTACACGTTGTAAATTTTTGGTTAAAAAAAGGTTTAAGCAAGGATGATATCGCCTTATTTGAAGATGGTGTTCAATCTCTTGCAGATATTGAAACTGTTGATGTTTTCAGTGTAGGTAAACCTGCCAATACCGATCGTCCAATAATTGATCGTTCTTATGATTATTGTTTATTAACTACGTTTGAGGAGGAAAAGGGGCATGATTATTATCAAACTGCTCCCATTCACCTGGAATTCATTAAAAATTGTGCCCACCTTTGGGATAAAGTATTAATCTATGATTCAGAAAGCATGTAAGCTTCTTCTTGTATTAGCTGTAGTTGGATGTTCTAAACATGTTAAGCCGACTTCGTATTATTCGAATGATTTTAAAAACGGCGGAGTCGAGCGCCATGATGGATTAGGTTTCGAAATACCAGTTAAATACGATATCGATGTAGTATATTTCAATGAAACTCCTAAGCAAAGCTACGAAGACATTGAAACGATCAAAATGTCAGGTGAAGTTCCTTTAGAAGACAAGCAGACTCAAAATGGCAAAATGCTTTACCGAGGTAACCACCAAGATAAAAAGCAAGAGATACTTCGTCAAATGGTCGAGAAGGCCATGGAGTTAGGTGCCACCGCATTGATTGACGTCAAATATTCTGTTTACAGCACACAGTCAGCTAATGGATTTACCTTTACTGGAAAAGCGGTTCGTTACGTGTTGAAATAAAACGGTAAGCTTCTAAATTAGAAATTAATACAGGACCTCTAGATCCTGTAAATCTAATTTGGAAGCTTTTTAAGTTACGCTCCTTAAATGTGATCATTCGCTTGTGTCCAATTGTACCAGCCTTGATCACTTCCTTTCTTCCGGCATCATCAACTAATTCTACTTCAAAGCTGCTTACTCGCTGGCCTAGGGCAATAGGTTCTTGTAGCATGATATTGTTTATGCTTAAAGGGGTTTTCAATTCCACGCGAATTTCATTCTTTTGGGGAGATGCCATCCATAAGGTAGCGTCCTTTCCATCGAATAAGGGATCCTTCGTATTTCTCTTTAAAAGATTAACAAGTGACTTGGTGCGAATCGTAGCAAATTCTATCAAGGAAGCAGAATCATTCTCGTGAATCAATCCACGCGTATCGACGGGAATATTCAACAAAAGATTTGCGTTGCGACCAACAGAGGCAGCATAGATCTTCAACAATGAATCGGGACTTTTCACTTTATCGTCTTGATCCGGATGGTAATACCAACCTGGTCGAATAGAAACATCTACTTCAGGTGATACCCAATGTGTACCATTTTCTTGACCATTTCTGTAGTTATCAAAGTCTGGACATCCAGGATAAATTTTATCACGTAAAATGGGACTCCACATGGTATCATACGCATATCCTCTTTCATTTCCTACCCAACGAATATCTGGTCCTGCATCAGAAAATTGTACCGCATTGGGTTGGTATTTATTCACCATCGAATGAAATAAATTCCAATCATATACTTGTTTCTTGCCATTAGGGCCATCTCCATTTGCGCCATCGTACCAAAATTCAAAAATAGGACCATAATTAGTTAATAACTCTTCCTGCATTTTGGCATACACCTGATTGTAATCATCCGTTCCATAGGCTGGGTGAAAACGATCCCAAGGAGATAAATAGATTCCGAGCTTTAGTCCGTATTTCCGACAGGCTTCAGATAACTCTTTTACAACATCGCCTTTTCCATTCTTCCAAGGTGACTTAGCCACAGTGTGTGTGGTATATTTAGATGGATAGAGCGCAAAACCATCATGGTGCTTAGCTGTCAAAATTAAGCCTTTCATACCTGCCTTCTTAGCTATTCGAGCCCATTGATTACAATCTAATGCACTCGGATTAAAAGAGGAGGGTCTTTCTTTCCCTTCGCCCCATTCCACATTCGTAAATGTGTTCATATTAAAATGAATAAATCCATAATACTCTAATTCCGACCAGGCTAACTGCTTTGCAGATGGAATAGGATAGACAGGAGCTACCTTTTGAGAAAATAGCGAATAGCTTAAAAGAACAAATAATAGCGTAAATCTTATCATTAGAATTCAGAATAAAGGAATAAGTTCTCAAAAATCGTTTGACCTTGATTAGGAATAGCACGGAATAAGGGATTAAAGCCAAACCAAATAATTTTACCTTTGTCCACCTCTTTAACCCCTAATAACAAGGAATTAGCTAACTGAGCTTTCTTATTTGACCCTACAAAACCCATAATTGAAGGCTTGGATGATGTCTTAAGTACAGGTGTAAAATCTTTAGGAAGCTTAATAAAATCAGATACCTGGTTTAAGATATACATAGACGTTTCATTTATTCTAAAAACCAAAGGATGGGTCTTCTCCACTTCCACTTGTAACATATTCCCAGAAGTAGTATTAGACAACTCAGCTCTTTCACGTATGGCATAAGTAGAGGTATGTTTAGCTGTATCTTCTTTTGCTATTAAATCTTTATCCTCTATAATTTTACGTGCACCCTCCATAAGTATTAACTTCCCACCTTTTTTTACCCAATCCATTAATAGAATCGAATTATTATTGGATAGGGCACCATGTTTTCCATCAGGGAAAATAAGGTGTGTGTAGTTAAACAAATTGGACCTAAACAATTGGGATGATGGAACAAAAGATGGTTTGAATCCGTATTTCTGCGTTAAAAAATACGCTAGTTCCCCTTGTTGATTTACATCATTAGCTGGATCAACTATGACAGCAATTTTAGGGACAAAAACAGATTTGTAATGAGTTGAACCAAGATCATAATTATCTGTTGATTTGAACGTGTTTAAACTACTAAGTTGAATTGATCGATTAGTGGTGAACTTTATTAAATCTGCCCTTTGTGAATCAGTCAATTTGGAGCTAGTGATTGTAACAATTCCAGCCTTAGTTGACGCATCATTATAGGTCACTAGTGCACCCATTTCAATAGCATATTTAATTAATTCTTGACTTGATTTATATTCGTCTATGGCGAATTGATAAGCTACTTCCTTTTCATTTGGTACAGACTGCTTACTATCCTGCAAATTCTTAGATGGTCCAAAAATATTTTCATTCACACCAAATGCCTTTAACCCATTTAATTGAAACAGGTTCCATGCCGTAATATCATACGTTAGAGAATCCTCCAAAGCTATTGTTGGATCCAATAAAGCCTGAATTAAAGGGGCTGATGGTTGTTTTGCAGAAATAAGCAAACCATGTTTATTTAAAGGGATAGTCACCTGCTTCATAGATATGTACTCATAGGCAGGAACACTTTTTACTACATCCGTGTAGGTAAACGATATATTATTTTTTATCAACAATTGTTTAAAGTCTTGACCTTTCTCTAATTCTTCTACAGGAACAAAATAATAGGCATACTTATTCGTAGGATTCGTTCTCGACTTATCATGGACACCATAAAAAGACGCTTTTAAACTCTCTGAATTAGTAATAGACCATTCCACTAAGTTGATGGCCAAAGCAGAATGATGTTTCACTCGATCTACCAGAGAAATCGTATCACCATCACTCTTAGCAGAAATTAATCCCCCTCTAATTCCTCCTTGCTCTAATGTCATTCCTAAAGCACCATTCAAAACAGGGTAGGTATCACCGTAACCCGGATATAATAAATCATATACTTCTGAGGTGAAATAAGGCCATTTCTTTTCATCAAAAAGCTTCGAAAAAGATTTTCCTACACTTTCTTGCAAATCCTTAGTCGACTGCGCTATGAAATTCAAATAAGGCTTAGCTGCAGGTGGAAAATAATAGGAGTGCTGGAAACTTTGCTCATGAAAATCAGCATGCATCATAGGCATCCAAGAACGGTAAAACTTCAAGCGTTGTTGGGTCTCTTTTTGAGTCTGCCAAACCCAATCGCGATTTAAATCAAAAGAAAAATGATTATATCGGCCTGAGGTATTCCCTTCATAATGCTCTTGGTCATTAGGGTCCGAATTACCTCCAGAGATGAAATTTCGGCGATTGTATTGGGTTACATAAGCGTCTCGTCCATCTGGATTAATACAAGGATCAATCAAAATAACATAAGGAATCGATCTATTAGGTTTAGAAATCAAAGTATACAACGTATTTAATGCTGCCTCACTTCCAGCAGCTTCATTTCCGTGCACGTTAAAGGATAGATTAATAATGACAGGGAGAGTAGGATCTGCCTTTTCGCCTTGAATTCGTTTCTGGTGATTTTGTTGAACTTGCGCTAAGTTAATCCCAGCAGGAAGATTAGCAATAATCATTTGGCCTTGTTCGCGCCCTTCATTGGTTTGGCCATAGACCTGCCACTGAGCTAATCCGTTGCTCTGCGAAGCTAAATAATGACTATATGCTACAATCTGATGATGATAAGTGAATTTAGTACCTATTGAGTAGCCTAAAAATTCTTCAGGCGATTTAATCTGTGCTGAAAGACTGAAACTAAACAGCAATAGGAGGCAGGAAAGTATATTTCTCATTATGTTAATTAGGTGTGCAATAAAATTAAATAAAAGGAGGTAAATTAAGCAGTGTTTTTACTTTTATATAAAAAATCAATATGGCATTACCTATAAACAAAGATCAACCTACCTTAAAAAATGCTGAATCAGCTTCCTACACGATTCCTCTCATTTTAGTAACCAGTTTATTCTTTTTATGGGGCCTAGCCAATAGTTTAAACGGCTCATTAGTCAAACAATTCCAAACCGCCCTTGATTTACAACGCTGGCAAGCCAATATAGTGGAAACAGCCTTTTATTTTGGCTATTTTGCAATGGCACTACCCGCAGGATATGTAATGAAGAAGATGGGGTACAAGGCAGGAATTCTAATGGGATTAGTGCTTTACGCAGCAGGTTCATTTTTGTTTTATCCAGCTGCGGAAATACGTGTTTATGGATTTTTCCTAGCAGCACTTTTTTTAATTGCATCAGGAATTGCCTTTTTAGAAACGGCAGCAAATTTATATGTGACTGTTTTAGGAGACCCTGAAAAGGGCGATTTTAGATTAAATTTAGCCCAATCTTTCAATGGGATGAGTATCATATTAGGTCCCATTATTGGTGGATTATTCATATTTTCAGATAAAGAATATTCACGAGAAATGATTCAAGCCTTACCAGCCGCTGAGGCTGAGGCCATCAGGATAAGCCAAGCAGCTTCCGTGCAAATGCCATATGTCATCATCGGTGTCGTAGTTGCACTAGTAGCTTTATTATTTGTATTCACAAAAATGCCGGAATTGCAATCCGCTGAAGAGTCTACTACTAATGTGACGATTGGTAGTTTATTGAAAAGAAAACATTTGGTATTAGGTATTATTGCGCAATTTTTAAACCTAGGTGCTCAGGTTTCACTTTGGGGGAATTTTGTTGATTTGAAATTAGATTTAGCAAAAAACGATAATCTCTGGATTGTCGATAAAATCTACCAAATCTCAGAAACAATGAGTCCGACGCAAATTGCTAGTTTCCATGCCTCATTTGCTTTTATTTTATTCCTATTAGGTAGATTTATTGGAACGTATTTAATGGGCAAAATCGCCTCTAACAAAGTCTTAGGTTATTATGCAATTGGGGCAGTGGTTTCAGTTGTAGTTGCCATGTTTGGTGGAGGATTATCAGCACTAGTTTCATTAATCGCTGTATATTTCTTTCAATCGATCATGTTTCCTACCATTTTTGCTTTGTCTTGTAAAGGTTTAGGTGATGGATCTAAACTTGCTTCCTCTTTAATCATCATGTCGATCGTAGGAGGAGCCATTATACCACCTATCACTGCTTCTTTGTTTAAAATAAGTACTGTAGCAGCCCTGAGTATACCTTTATTGTGCTTTGCTTATATTATCTATTTTGCTTTTAAAGGATTTGAAATTAAAGACTAATGCAACGCTTTATTCTATTTCTTGACCTGAAGAATGATTCTGAAATGATTCGGGAATATGAAAAATACCACGAGTCAATTCCTACAGAAATTCAGGAGAGCATACTTGCATCCGGTATTGAATCGATGAAAATGTTTCGCTTTGAAGATCGGCTCTGTATGGAAATACTTGCAAATGATGAATTTACTTTTGCCAAAAAAAGTGAAATGGATACCAATAATCCAGCTGTACAAGTGTGGGAAAACTTAATGTCGAATTACCAAAAAACGATTCCAGGGACACCAGATGGAACAAAATGGGTTCTTGCCCATCCAATTTTTAGCCTAACAAAATGAGCCAAACATACCTACAAATTAACCCAACTGACAATTTATTAGTTGCCTTACAAGATCTTCCTAAAGGAACATTAATCCAGCATCTTGGCAATGAGATCATACTTCAAGATGATATTGCTGCTAAGCATAAATTTACCACTGAAGCTATCGCTAAAGATGGCAAAGCCTTAATGTATGGGGTTTTAGTAGGTTTAGCGAGTCAAGATATTCCAAAAGGTGGTCTCGTTCATACATTTAATTTACATCACGCAGCCACCGATTTCCATGGGAAACAAGAAGAGTACCATTGGACGGCACCCGATATTAGTAAATTCCAAAATAGAACATTCAATGGCTACCACCGTGCAGATGGTCAGGTGGGAATACAAAATTATTGGCTAGTCATTCCTTTGGTTTTTTGTGAAAACAGAAATATAGAATTATTGAAAAATGCCTTTTTAAATGGTTTGGGTTTCCAAAAAATGGATCCATTTACCTTAAAGGTCCAACAATTAGGCCAACAACTAGCCCAAGGCAAAGCTTTAGATATTGATACGGCTTCTTCTGCTTCTGTTTTGGTTCATAAGTCATCCCATTTCCCCAATGTAGATGGAATCAAGTTCTTGACTCACGAAAGTGGCTGCGGTGAGAATAAAGATGACTCTTTAAATTTGTGTTCCTTATTAGCTGGGTATTGCCTAAATCCAAATGTAGGTGGAATTACTGTGTTAAGCCTAGGCTGCCAACATTCGCAGATTGAGGTATTTAGAGAAAAACTAAAAGAGAAAGATCCTAATTTCTCGAAACCATTATACATCTTCGAACAACAACAAGATAATGGGAGTGGAGTCGAGAATATGCTGAATGAAGTTATTCTGCAAACTTTCAAGGGACTTGTTGAAATCAATCAACAAACCCGCAAACCTGCACCATTGTCTGCTTTGCGCGTAGGTGTAAAATGCGGTGGTTCAGATGGATTCTCAGGAATATCTGCAAATCCTGCCATTGGACATACAGCTGACTTAGTGGTTGGCTTAGGCGGAACTGTTATGATCGCTGAATTTCCGGAATTGTGCGGTGTCGAACAAGAACTCCAAAATAGATCAGTAACCAAAGAAATTGCCGATAATTTTGGCTTCCTAATGCGTGAATATGCCCGACGTGCTGCATTAGTGGGTGCTGGATTCGATATGAATCCATCTCCAGGTAATATAAAAGATGGATTAATCACTGATGCAATCAAATCAGCGGGAGCCGCTAAAAAAGCGGGTTCTTCTCCTATTGAGGATGTTTTAGGTTATGGCCAATATGTAACAAAGAAAGGCTTAAACCTTGTTTGTACTCCAGGAAATGACGTACTAGCTACAACCGGGATGGCCGGAGCAGGTGCTACGATTCAATTATTCACCACTGGTCTAGGAACACCAACAGGTAATCCAATCAGCCCAATGGTGAAGTTATCAACGAATACAAAATTAGCTGTGAAACTGCCTGAAATAATTGATATTGACTGTGGACCAATTATTTCGGGTGAAAAAACAGTGGAACAAACCGGTGAGGAAGTATTAGAATACATTATTAAATTAGCCTCAGGAGAAATTAATACGAAAGCAATGGATTTGGGACAGGATGACTTTATGTTCTGGAGGAGAGGGGTTTCTTTATAAATGGTGAATGGTAAATGATAAATGGTGAATGATAGATTATAGAGTAAAGAGTAAAGAGTATAGATATAAAATAATGACTAGTGACTAGTGACTGAAAACCTACTTATGTTTGCACTAACAAATAAAAAAGTCCTCATCACCGGCGGATGCTCTGGCATCGGGCAATCCATTGCATTGACTTTTCTTTCGCAAGGAGCAGAAGTGCACGTATTGGACCTAAAACCATCAATAGAGCAAATGCCATCTGAAATTACCTTTCATCAGGCAGATATAACTTCATTAGACGCTATAAAGGCCATTGCTGCGAAATTGAAATCTATTGATATTCTAGTGAATAATGCGGGTATTCCTCAAATTGGTAATTTGGAGAAAACAAGTCCATTAGATTTTCAAAACATCTTTGATGTAAATGTAAAAGGGGCGTATCACTGCATGTATGCTTTTATTCCGGCCATGATTGAGCAAAAGTCAGGCGTGATTTTGAATATGGCATCAGTGGCGGCTTCTGTTGGAATTCCGGATCGTTTTGGTTATTCGATGACGAAAGGGGCGATAAAATCAATGACTCAATCTGTTGCGAAAGATTACATTAACCAGGGAATTCGCTGCAATTGTATTTCACCTGGAAGAGTACATACACCATTTGTTGATGGTTTTATCGCTAAAAACTATCCTGATCAACAAAAAGAGATGTTTGAGAAACTTTCAGCTACACAACCCATAGGTCGTATGGCAAAACCGCTAGAAATTGCACATTTAGCTTTATATTTATGCTCTGATGAAGCCGCATTTATCACTGGTTGTGATTATCCGATTGACGGTGGATTCCTCTATTTAAACAACTAAACCTATGAAAAAACAACTGATTTGCCTGTTATTGATTTTGGGAACCTCATTAAGTTCATTTAAGAAGGATGGCCCTAAACGTATCATTTTCTTTGGAGATTCCATCACTCAAGCTGGAGTAGGAAAGACAGGTTATATTACCAAAATGACCGATATGATTGCCGCTCAAGGCCTTTCAAATCAATATGAATTGATTGGAGCCGGTATTGGTGGCAATAAAGTATACGATTTATACTTACGTCACGAAGAAGACGTTGTGGCTAAAAATCCGAATATCGTTATTATTTATATTGGTATAAATGATGTTTGGCATAAAACAAGTTCACGTACGGGTACAGATGCTGACAAGTTTGAAAGATTCTATACTGCTTTAATAAAGAAGATACAAAAAGCTAATGCTCAGGTAGTTATCTGTACACCGACTGTAATCGGAGAGAAGTTTGATAACTCAAATGAAAACGATGGCGACCTAAACGCTTACTCAGCTATGATTAAAAAATTAGCTAAAGATAATAGCTTGCAATTAATTGATTTGCGCAAGGCATTTATGGATTACGAGTCTAAAAACAATATCGAAAACAAAGCTTCAGGTATCTTAACCTCTGATCGCGTGCATTTAAATGAAACCGGTAATCAGTTCTTAGCTGATACGATGTGGGACGTTATTAAAAAATTATAAGATGAGATTAGCTAGGATTGGGAGTCTAGGAAATGAAAAACCTTGTATTTATCAAAATGGAGCATACTATGACGTATCCTCCATTTTTTCTGATTTCAATGAATCTTTTTTTGAAAATAATGGATTAGCCGATTTAGCTAAATTAAACCCTACAGACTTTCCTGTCATATCAGGAAGAGTGGGATCTTGTGTAGCTAGACCTAGCAAAATAGTATGTGTTGGCCTTAATTATGCTGACCATGCGAAAGAAACAGGGGCCGAGATACCTAAAGAGCCTATTTTATTTTTCAAAAGCACGACTGCACTTTCAGGTCCAAATGATGATATCATTATCCCTAAAAATTCGACTAAAACAGACTGGGAAGTAGAATTAGCGATAGTGATTGGTAAAAAAGCATCCTATGTTTCGGAGGACAGTGTTTATGATTATGTGGCCGGATATTGCTTGCACAACGATCTATCCGAACGCGAATACCAATTAGAACGTGGAGGAAACTGGTCAAAAGGGAAGGGATGTGATTCTTTTGCACCTTTGGGACCCTATCTAGCTACAAAAGAGGAAATAGCGGACGTTCATCACCTAGGCATGTGGTTAGATGTGAATGGAAAGCGCTTTCAAACGAGTAGCACGAACCAATTGATCTTCAACGTTCCTCAAGTCGTATCGTATATCTCTCAATTTATGACACTATTACCTGGAGATGTCATTAGTACAGGTACTCCTCATGGCGTAGGACTAGGATTTAATCCACCTATCTATTTAAAACCTGGCGATGTAGTCACTTTAGGGATGGATGGATTAGGTGAACAAAAACAAAAAGCGATAGCCTATCAGGGATGATTGATGCACATCAACATTTTTGGAATTACAACGAAGAACGAGACACCTGGATAACACCTGAGATGTCTGTTCTTCGTTCAGATTATTACCCTAACTACAGCGAACCACTATTTAAGGCACAAGGATTTACGGGCTGCGTGGCTGTTCAAGCAGATTCTTCGGAAGAAGAAACGCTGTTTCTATTAGCACTTTCCGAACAAAATGAATTCATTCAAGGAGTTGTGGGTTGGGTGGATTTACAAAGTGCAAATATCGAAGACAGATTAGCCTATTTCACCCAATTTGAGGCCATTAAAGGTTTCAGACACATCGTTCAAGGAGAAATAGATCCAAATTTTCTCGCTAGAAAAGAATTTATCCGTGGCGTAAAGACCTTAGGAAGTTTTGATCTTAGCTATGATTTATTAATCTATCCACATCAGATTAAGGCGGCAATTACTTTTTGTGAAACTTGTGAAGATCAAAGAATTGTATTAGATCATTTAGCTAAAGCACCTTTGAAATCAGGGAGTATCCAAGAATGGAAAAAGGAAATACAAGCTTTTAAGGGTTTATCACACGTTTCCGCTAAAATATCGGGGATTGTGACGGAGGCAGCAGATCAGTCATGGAATCAGCAACAAGTAAATGAAATTGTGGAAGTCGCTTTAGATGTTTTCGGTCCCGAGAGACTAATGATCGGAAGTGATTATCCGGTAGTTTTAGTAAATTCATCACTAGAACGCTGGGTGCAATCATTTCAAGAAGCTTTAAATTGCCTAAGTGGAACTGAAAAAGACAAAATATACCACAAAAACGTTACCGAGTTTTATCAATTGGAAACACTATGAATTTAGGATTAAGAGAGAAAGTCATTATTGTAACAGGAGGAGCAAAAGGAATTGGAGAGGGCATCTCTGAATCATTGGCCTTAGAATCTGCCATGGTAGCCATCGTGGGTCGAAATGAGGCTGATAATCTACGTTGTATTGAAAAAATTCAAGCTACTGGAGGGCAGGCTTTTTCTTTTGTAGCAGATTTGAGCAATCCCTCAGAATGCAGTATAGTGGTTGAAAAAGTGGCAAAGATGTTCGGTAAAATAGATGGTTTAGTAAATAATGCCGGATTAAATGACGGGGTTGGTCTAGAAACAGGTAATTATGAAAAATTCATTCGGTCTATCAATGCGAATTTGACGCATTATTATTTAATGGCGCAAGCAGTATTACCCTATTTGAAAAAGAGTAAAGGGTCCATTGTGAATATCGGATCTAAAACGGCTGAAACAGGCCAGGGGAATACTTCGGGATATGCGGCCTCAAATGGTGGACGAAATGCTTTAACGCGCGAATGGGCTGTAGAATTACGTAGTTATGGTATTCGGGTGAATTCCGTTATCGTAGCAGAATGCTACACACCGATGTATGAGAAGTGGATTCAGACTTTAGAAAGTCCGAGCGAGAAACTAAAAAGCATCACCAATAAAATACCTCTAGGTCAACGCATGACCACAAAAGAGGAAATAGGGGATATGGTTACTTTTTTGATATCGCCTAAATCAAGTCACACAACCGGACAAATCATCCACGTAGATGGAGGATATGTTCATTTGGATAGAGCTATTTCATGAGAACCTTTGATAAATTTGAGAGTCCTGGATTAATCGTTTATCCTGATCGGGTAAAACGTAATATTGCCAAAGTCATTGAAATGGTAGAAGGCAATCCAGTTCGTCTTCGTCCGCATATTAAGACACATAAAACAAAAGAGGGTAACGACCTATTGTTAGCTGCAGGTATCACTAAATTTAAGTGTGCCACTATCGCAGAAGCAGAATTATTAGCCCTTTCTGAGGCACCAGATGTCCTTATATCGATGCAATTGATTGGGCCCAATTTGGAACGGTTTAAAAATTTAAAGGCGCATTATCCTAAAACATCTTTTTCATCCATTGTAGATGACTCCTATGCAGCAGATGAGCTGAACCGCTTTTTTGACGGTAGTGAAACCGGAGTGTTTGTCGATTTGAATATGGGGATGAATCGGACGGGAATTACACCTGAGAAAGCTTTGGCTTTGGTTCAACATATTCAAACTTTTCCTAACGTCACGTTGCGCGGCTTACACGCCTACGATGGTCATATTCGGGATAAAGTATATGAAGACCGTGTCAGACATGTGGAAACTGATTTCACCTCATTCTACGAGCTTCTGGAGCGCTTAAACCGTATAGATCTAGAATTAGTGGTATCCGGAACCCCTAGTTTCCTCGTTCATCATAAAAATCCCCAATTTACTTGCAGTCCAGGAACTTTTATATTCTTCGATGCGGGTTATGCAGCCTTATTTCCAGAAAATACCTTTGAATTTGGAGTTGAGATTATCGCTAGAATCATTTCAAAACCTACAGATTCCACTATTTGCCTCGATTTAGGCCATAAATCAGTGGCGGCTGAAAACCCAATTGATAATCGCGTTCGTTTTCTGAATCATCCAGAATGGGTTTTAAAATCCCAAAGTGAAGAACACGGAATCGTGGAAGTTGGTGATAATTCTATTTTTTCGATAGGAGAAATTATTCGAATGATTCCGTATCATATTTGCCCTACGGTTAATCTCCATTCTCATTTACAAGTAATTGATGGAGGATTATGGGAGGTAAAAGCCAGAAATCGCAGACTATGCTATTAATCGATGCACATCTAGACTTGAGTATGAACGCCCTCGAATGGAATCGAGATTTAAGATCTAGTATCCAAGAAATAAATGACCGTGAGAAATTATTAACAGATAAACCAGATCGCGGAAATGCCACGGTTTGTCTAGACGAATTACGCAAAGGAAATGTGGGGATCGTAGTTGCTACTCAAATTGCACGATATGTAGCCCCAAATTCTGCGTTACCAGGTTGGAATAGTCCAGAACAAGCCTGGGCACAAACGCAAGGTCAATTAGCTTATTACAAAGCTTTAGAAAGAACAGGCGATCTACTTCCTATTCGAAATAGATCCGAATTACACGATCATTTAACACAATGGGAAGCTAATGGGCATACCATCGGCTATATCTTAAGTCTAGAGGGAGCAGACTCCATCGTATCCTTAGAATATTTAGAAATTGCGCATGCCTATGGTTTACGTGCTTTAGGTCCGGCACATTATGGACCTGGCCGTTATGCGCAAGGAACGAACGCCACAGGAGGAATGGGAGCAATGGGACGAGATTTATTAAGAAAAATGATGGACTTAAACATTATTTTAGATGCGACCCATTTGTGCGATGATAGTTTTTGGGAAGCCATGGAGAATCACCTGGGGCCTGTTTGGGCAAGCCACCAAAATTGTCGTGCCTTAGTAGATCATAATCGCCAATTTTCAGATGAACAATTAAAGGAAATTATTGCACGCGGTGCAGTCATAGGAATGCCGATGGACGCATGGATGATGGTTCCAGACTGGGTGAGAGGAGAATCTACGCCTTTGAGTAAAAATGTTACACTAAATACGCTAGTTGATCATTTAGTTCATGTCTGTGATTTAGCGGGCAATACGAATCATGTCGGATTAGGTACAGATTTAGATGGGGGATTTGGTAGAGAACAAAGTCCGGCAGACATAGAAACCATTGCTGATTTACAAAAACTACCTGAATTACTATTGAAACGCGGATTTTCTGATGAGGACATCGTCAAATTCTGCCACCAAAACTGGCTTGATTTCCTAGAAAAGGCCTGGTCTTAGGCTTTAGGTGGGGGACTTACGCTAGTCCAGCCTCCATCTATAATTAATGTTTGGCCTGTGATGTGTTTGGCCTTGTCACTCAAAAAGAAACAAACTGCTTCTGCGATATCCTGAACGTCTGCCGGTTTACCTAAAGGGGTAATTCTACTCCATTCCTTAGTATAATTAGCGTCTTTTTCCGTCCGCTCCGTCATTGTAGCTCCTGGTGAAACGGCGTTGATGCGAATTTGAACAGGGGAAAGATCAATGACTAGATTTTGGACTAATTGATTTAGTGCCGCCTTCGTCATTCCATAGGCCGCTAAATTAGGATGTGCCTGATGACCTGTTACAGAGGAAGTGACTACGATTGAACCAGGGTTTCCAGCTTTACGAATAGCTTTAGCCACTTCCTGAATCAAGAAAAAAGTCCCTTGAATATTTAAATCCAATAAAGATTTCATGGAGGCCGGGCTATAATCCCAGAAACTCCCAAAAGTAGTCACCCCTGCATTACAAACACAACCCGCTAATTCACCGGGTAAAGTTTGAGCGTAGGCAACTAATTCTTGGATAAACTCGTATGAACTAACGTCACCAGCTTTCGAGTAAGGACCAAAAAGTAGGGCAGAGTCAATGTCATTAACCACAACTAAATGCCCTTCAGCTATCAACTGCTGTGCAATTTGATACCCAATCCCTTGACCCGCACCGGTAACGATGTATACTTTCATATTAATGTGAATCGCGGGTTACAATAGAACCAGAACCCCCTTTTAGAAAATCAAAATCAGCTCCTTGATCTGCTTGTTCTACGTGATCGATGAAAAGACCTACATAACCACGAATTGTTTTAGGCTTCTCAAAAGGCTGTGCTAACTTACGAGCAGCTAACTCTTCCTCTGATACTTCCCAATTAATCGAACGATTTTCTACGTCTAAGGCAATAAAATCCCCATTTTGCACCCAATTCAAAGGGCCACCAGCAGCAGACTCAGGCGATACGTGAAGTACCACAGTTCCGAAACCTGTTCCACTCATACGACCGTCAGAAATTCTGACCATATCTTTCACCCCTTTTTCTAAGAGCTTTTTAGGTATTCCCATATTACCTACCTCTGCCATCCCTGGGTAACCTTTAGGTCCTACATTTTTCAAGACCATCACCGAATTTTCATCGACCTCTAATTCAGGAGTATCAATTCGAGCGTGGTAATCCTCAATATTTTCAAAGACTACCGCCTTACCGCGGTGCTTAAATAAGGCTTTAGAAGCCGCAGATGGCTTCAATACGGCTCCATTAGGTGCTAAATTACCTCTGACCACTGCTATACCAGAATCGGGTTTGAACGGTGCTTCGAAAGAAGAAATGATATTTGGGTCGTAAATAGGGGTGTTATCGATGTTTTCACCCACCGTCTTACCATTTACTGTCACAATAGACGTATGCAAATGTTCCTTCATTTGATTCATCAAGGCCGGAAGGCCACCTGCATAGTACAGGTCTTCCATAAAGTGCTCACCCGAAGGCTGAATATTCGCTAAAAGAGGAATGTTACGTGAGAATTCATCAAAATCATCAAGTTTCAGATCCACCCCTAATCGACCCGCAATAGCCGTTAAATGAATAACGAAATTGGTCGAGCCGCCTGTTGCCGCATTCACACGAATGGCATTTTCGAAAGCGGGACGCGTTAATACTTTGGACATCTTCAAATCCTCATTGACCATCTCCACAATTCGACGTCCTGAATGCTGTGCAAGTACTTTTCTACGAACATCAGCTGCAGGTATCGCCGCATTTTGAGGTAAACTTAAACCTAAGGCTTCCACCATCGTCGCCATCGTGGAAGCCGTTCCCATCACCGCACAGTGACCTGGCGTTCTAGCCATACAAGCTTCCGCTTCAATAAATTCCTTCTGCGTTAATTCTCCTAATTTATACGCTTCAGCGAAACGCCATACATCCGAAGTTCCAATTTCCTTCCCCTTAAATTTCCCTTTCATCATGGGTCCACCTGAGATAACCAAGGTAGGTAAATCGACACTACACGCCCCCATAACAAGCGATGGAGTCGTTTTATCGCATCCACACATGAGCACCACACCGTCAATTGGATTCGCTCGAATGGATTCTTCCACGTCCATACTCGCTAAATTGCGGTACAACATAGCGGTAGGTTTGATTAAGGTTTCTCCTAAAGACATAACAGGAAACTCCACCGGAAAACCTCCCGCTTCTATTACTCCCTTCTTCACAAATTCAGCTAATTCCCTGAAATGCGCATTACAAGGTGTTAACTCTGACCAAGTATTGCAAATACCGATAACTGGTTTACCTTGAAAATAATCATCAGGAATCCCTTGATTTTTCATCCAAGCACGGTAAATAAATCCATCTTTGCCGGTCTTTCCAAACCATTGCTGCGAACGCAAGTTTACATTACTCATTGTCTTTTTCTAGGTCTAAGGTTTTAGTGAGGACAAAACTGCCGTCCGCTCCATATTTATAATAACAAGCGCGAATACCCGAAGAGATATCCGCATAAGGATCATTTTCATAGCCAAAGGAGTGCACGATAGCTGCCTTTTCTAAATACAAACTATCAGCACCAGCATATCCCAACCGCTGTCGGCCCATAATCGCTGGAAATCGAATGGCACGTATTCTACCACTTTCGTATTCAAAAGCAAAAATTCGGTAGTTTTTACCCAGCCATCCGGCCACCCAAAATTCCGGTTTATCATTTCCATTCAAATCAGTAGCTAGAACAGAGACTGCCTTGTAATTAGAAACTTTTTTCTCTAAAAGAACCGAGTGACTTTTCTCCATACGGATAAGTCCATCCTCTGCTGAAACTGTAAAGTCTTCAAAGGCAGAAGTCAACCTAGCTTGCAAATTCCTAGAAATCGTATCATCCACTGCAATTCGAGCTAATGAATCCCCGTAAGTCTTCACAAAATCCACATCAGTGATCACTGTTTCTTCAGATTTGTCGTCTAAATCAACTATATATACGAAAATATAGGCCAAAAAACCGAGCAATAAAACAAACAAGAAAAACTTCAACAGCTTAGCCATTCGTTATCGATTTCATTCGTTCAATCGCTTTTTCTAACACCGCTCTAGGGCAGGCAAAATTAAGTCGAACAAAATTCCTGCCCTTGAATTGCTCCCCGCGCAACACATGTACACCAGCGTCCCAACATTTCTTTTGGAAATCACCCAATAAAGCCTCGTCATATTCTATCCAAGCTAAATAGGTCCCTTCTAGAGGCTGCATCGTTAAACCGGGAGTATCACGCAAATATTCCAAGAGTAGATCATGATTCGCACGTAAATAGGGTAGAAGCTGCGCTAACCACTCTTCCCCGTGCTCATAGGTGGCTAGCATCACTTCAATACTATGTCTAGATAGCATGGAGAAGAAGCCAGCGGATGCTTTAGTGAATTTATCACGAAGTGCAGCATCCGAAATAACGGCAACCGCTCCACCTAAACCTGCTGTATTAAATGCTTTTGATGTTGCGAAGAAGCTAATAATAGGTTGTTTCTCAAATCGGCCAATCGATAAATGCTCCGACTGGGGATATAGACGCAAGTCAGCATGAATCTCATCCGAAATAATCGTCACATTGTACTGAGCACATAAGTCAACAATCCGTAAAATCTCTGTTTGATTAAAAACAGTGCCGCCAGGATTATGAGGATTACACAAAAGGAAAACCTTTGGCCCTTTTTGAAGACCTCTTTCAAAATCCTCAAAATCATAGGTCCATCGATCACCTTCTTTGATCATTTCAAACGTAATCAGTGGACAATTCACCCAACCGGCCACTAGATGAAAGGGATGATACACAGGAACCGCGGTAATTATTCCTTCATTTTCATTCGTTAAAGCTGCACAAGCAGCGGTAATACCAGGAACTATACCTGGAATCCAAACTTGGGAATCAAGGGAAGTAGACCAATCGTAATCGCGTTTAATTTTATGCCGAGCAGCTATTTTTAGAGATTCAGGAACAATGGAGTAACCTAAAATTCCATGAGCCGAAATGCGATCTAATGCAGCCAAAATTTCATCTGCCACCGGGAAATCCATGTCCGCCACTGGCATGGGTAACATGTCTAGATGAGCAGGGTAAGTCACATTATCCCATTTGAATGAATGGGTATGGTGGCGATCAATTATTTGGTCAAAATCGTAACGTTTATGGGGCATATTCCGGTCTAAAGACATTAAATCCTATCATGGAAGGATGATTCTTTAAATATACGGAAATTGATTCAACCGATTGACAAACTTGCTTACGATCTTGTGAAGCGTGCACTAAAAAATATTGACCCTTTTGTTTACGGATGAAGCCTACGTGTTGGTAATCAAGGTCTTTACGCTTTGAAACAAAAGCAATCACATCACCCGATTGAAGGTAAGAAGACACTTGAGAAAAGGATGCACTAGGAACATAAGTCAACGAACCTAAATCGTTTTCCATTTTCTGAATAGCAGGGAGCACAATCATCCATTTTTTATTGGCCAAAAATTGCGACAAAAAATCAATATTCTTAACCGCTAAAACACGGAATTCAGGCGGAATAATCTGTTTAAACAAGCCTTTATCCTCCATTTGGAGAAATGTGGCGCTCAAATAATGGTTTCTATTTTCAAAGGAAATAGGCTTTCTTGCATAACGTATCTGCTCTAATTCGCGCAAAAATGTAGAATCAATTCCTTTGGAACGGTATAAACTCCACACATTCTCCACAAAGGTCACGCAATCAAAACCAGAAAAATCCACCACAAACTTCTCCGGATTTTCTTTCGATAAGGCGTGCGAAGCATAGGGAAGGCCATAAAATTGCTCTGCAATCAACAAAGGATTACGTTTTTCTCGCGCTGCTTGAATACGAGGCAATACGGCTGAGGGAATTACCTGAGAAAAAGCGATCAAAGGGAAGAGCAAAAATACCCAGACCTTCATACTAAGCCTTTTCCTTAATCCAAAATACGCTAATCGAACCAGCGATAAAGAAGAAACCAGCAACCACAATGGCGAAAATGGCATTACCACCGTACACGTGTTTCACTAAAGATCCTCCAATGATACCACTCACTATTTGAGGTAGGGTAATAAAGAAATTAAAGATCCCCATATAAACACCCATTTTAGACATCGGAATGGAACCTGCTAAAATGGCATAGGGCATCGCTAAAATAGAAGCCCAAGCCATTCCCACACCCACCATACTGAATATCAGCATCTGAGGATTGGAGATAAAATAGATAGAAATTAATCCCAAACCACCGGCAATTAACGAAACCGCGTGCGTCGCTTTATTTCCAATGGCTTTAGCAATGCGTGGCAAAAAGATCGCATAAACAGCTGAAACTGCACTATAAACCCCGAAAATAACTCCCACCCAGTTCGCGGCATTTTGGAATTCAGGTGAACTGTGGTCGTCCATAGGTAATCCATAAACGTGGTGCGCGATCGCAGGAGTAGAAAATACCCACATCGAGAATAAGGCAAACCAAGAGAAAAATTGAACTAGGCCTAATTGACGCATAGTGAAAGGCATTTCTTTGATGTATCGGAATACGGACCAAATCGAATCCTTCGAACCTTCTTCTTGGAATCCCATCGCCTCACGTTCTGCAGGAGAATATTCTTTTGTCGTCGCAATCGTCCAAACAATCGCAGCAATAAACACCACTGCACCTACATAAAAACTATATAATACATTATCTGGAATTTGGCCTGCAGCTGCCTCCTTTGAAATACCAAACCAATTACCAAACATATACGGTAACCAAGAACCTACCACCGCACCAATTCCAATCAAGAAGGTCTGAATGGAGAAGCCCAGTGTATTTTGTTCCTCGGGTAAATTATCCGCTACTAACGCTCTAAACGGTTCCATCGCCACGTTAAACGAAGCATCCATCATCATTAAAATACCCGCACCCACAATCATAGGAGGGATAAAATTAGCTAATGCCCCCGCATGTGGGAAGAAGAACAAAGCTGTGGCAGCTAAAATTGCTCCAGTTAAAAAGAAAGGCTTTCTACGACCTAACCCATTCCAAGTGCGATCAGAATAAAAACCAATAATCGGTTGAACAAGCATACCGGTTAATGGAGCTGCTAACCAAAACCAGGACAATTGTTCCACATCAGCACCGAAGTTTTGAAGGACACGGGATGCATTTCCATTCTGTAGTGCAAAACCAAATTGAATGCCTAAAAATCCGACACTCATATTAAAGATTTGGCCAATACTTAAACGCGGCTTAGTAAATGTTTTCATAGGTTTTTATAGTGAAATAATGATAGCTGAATTGGAGGTAATTTGAATACGATTTCCTTCGACTTTTCCCGCTTGCGCTGTAGGAGGGACAAACGATTTGATTGTTTTAAGAGCATAGGATTTAATTCCCATCATATCCAATGCTAACGTAGGTATTTCGATGTTGAAATCGTGATTGACTGAATCAAAATTACAAATGATTAAGTTGCGTCCCTTATCCGAATAGCGAAGATAGGCATACACTTTATCTTTTGGATAGGCCGCATTTTGAGCGTATTGAAGATCAAAGAACTTTCCTTTTTGAATCACTTCGCTCGAATTAATCCAAGCTAACAATTCGCTATAAAAAGAATCAATTTCTTTTTCAGCCGCAGTTAATTTACCTCCGTCAAATTTTCCGCCATTTAACCAACGCTGGTGCGTGTCCACCCTATAGAAGTCAAACATCGTTGTACGGTCGTCTGCCTCATTAAATCCTTCGATTTCCTGTGCTTTCTCCCCAAACTCTTGACCAAAATAAAGCATCAATGGACCATCGTGCATACTCGCAGTCAAGACCATAGCAGGTATAGTTGACCAAAAATTAGAGGCCGCAAAACCCGGCGAATTCAAACGCGTCTCATCGTGATTTTCTAAGAAACGTAACATATGGTTGGCGAAATCACCCGATTCATTTTGCCAAACACGGGTAATATCAGCCGTAGTCGCACCAGGTTTCTTTTCCATGATATGACGAATTCCATCATATAGGCCTACTTTATCATACAAATAGTCAAATCCTCCTTTAAAAATATAATTCCGGTATTCTTGTGGATTATAAATCTCAGCGATAAATACAACTTCAGGATTTAAGGCCTTCACTTTAGGAATGGCATAGGCCCAAAATTCTACTGGCACCATCTCCGCCATATCACAACGAAATCCATCCACGCCCTTTTTGGTCCAATACAATAACACATCCGTCATTTTCAACCACGTATCGGGAATCGGATCAAAATGAGTCTGATTTCCGTGTTGAAGATCAACACCGTAGTTCAACTTTACCGTTTCAAACCAATCATTAATTGATGGTTGCGCAGAGAAAACATTGTTACCGCTCACTTTAGCCGGAATCTCAATATATGGAACAGTCACCTGAATAGGCGGATTCACACCCGTAGGAATGGTAAATTGTGTACCTGGTAAATAGTAGAAATTATTGGAAGGAGAGTAGGAAAGATCCTTGTTATCGTTTTGGCCAAAATCAACCACACCAGCTGGTTTCAGATCCGAATGATACGCTCTAGCTAGGTGATTTGGCACAAAATCCAAGACTAATTTTAAATCTGCATGATGAATACGATCTAACATTGCTGCGAACTCTTTCATTCGCTCTGACGGTTTATCGGCTAAAAAAGGATTCACATCATAGTAATCTTTGATAGCGAAAGGTGAACCAGCCCGACCTTTCACCACCTGTGGATGATCTAAAGGCGAACCAAAAGCGGAAAAATCCTCCATAGTCGCGTGCTCTAAAATCCCGGTAGTATATAAATGAGAATAGCCTTTCTTTTTCAAGGCTTGTAAACCCTTCGTAGATAAATCTCTGAACTTCGTTACTCCATTTTCAGCAGCAGAACCGTTTCTTTTGACATCTGTATTTTGATTTCCCCAAAGATGAAACATCATTTGGTATACAACATGTTTATCAGTTTTTACGGTTTTCTGAGCCATAAGGGGATACATTAAGAAGGCGGACAATAGAACAAGATAAAATTTACGC
Source organism: Cytophagaceae bacterium (assembly GCA_947494535.1). Taxonomy (GTDB): domain Bacteria; phylum Bacteroidota; class Bacteroidia; order Cytophagales; family Spirosomataceae; genus Aquirufa. The sequence goes on along the minus strand of CANLVU010000021.1, from coordinate 1,635 downwards.
ATATAATTTAAAATAAACTGTCTAGCACAGCAGAAAAAGGTTTTTTGGCAGATGTAAATGTAATAATTTTGCTAATCTATAAAACAATCCTTACTTAAATATGTCTTACAAAGCCTGCCTTTTTGATCTCGACGGAGTATTAGTTGATACAGCGATTTACCACTTTCAAGCCTGGAAAATGCTAGGAGAGAATTTCAACTACCAATTAACAGAAGAGCAGAACGAACAATTAAAGGGCGTTTCCAGAGTAGAATCCTTGAATCGCATTTTAGATTGGGCATCCTATTCGGCTACGGATGAGCAAAAAGAAGCTTGGTTAAAAGAGAAAAACGACAACTACCTGCAATTAATTTCAAATATGAATCCATCCGAAATCCTTCCGGGTGTGGTGGATTTTTTAGGCCAAATTAAAGCAGAGGGCTATAAAATCGCTTTAGGTTCCGCCAGCAAAAATGCGGAGATCATCTTAGAAAAGACAGGATTAATGCCTTGGTTTGATTTAGTCATCGATGGAAATAAAGTAAGTAAAAGTAAACCAGACCCAGAGGTATTCTTAAAAGGAGCCGAAGGCCTTGGTTTTACTCCGACAGAATGTATTGTTTTTGAAGATGCACAAGCTGGGGTAGAAGCAGCTATAAATGGGGGCATGAAAGTCATAGGTCTAGGAGACTCATCCGTTTTATGTGATGCAGACAAAGTGATTCCAAACTTTGTAGGAGTAAAAACTACAGATTTACTCCGATTTTAAAGAAACAGCCTAGCACAGAAATGTCCAAAATTTACAATTTTCTATTTTTGTAACATGATCCTATTTACCTAATCAACCGAATGAAGCAATACCTTAAAATTGACGAGTGGAAGGTTATCGAAGACCAATTTCATCCAGCCTATAACGAAATCACCGAATCCATTTTTTCTCTGGGCAATGGCCGTATGGGACAAAGAGGGTCTTTTGAGGAAACCTACACAGGGAAATCCTTACAAGGGAATTACGTCGCGGGTGTCTATTATCCAGATAAAACGCGCGTAGGTTGGTGGAAAAATGGGTATCCTGAATATTTTGCCAAAGTCTTAAATGCCGCTAACTGGAATGGATTATCCATACAAATAGGTGGAATAGAAGTCGATTTACACACCAGTGAAATCCATACATTCTACCGTGAATTGAATATGAAGGAGGGTTATATCCTCCGTACCTGCGAAATCACCTTAGCTAATGGAAAACGTTTAGCCATCGAATCCATTCGCCTAAATAGCATGGCAGATGATGAATCAGGCGTCATTTCCTATTCCATCACACCGCTAAATTTCACCGAAGACATTCAAGTGAAAGCCTTTATCGATGGAGACATCAAGAATAAAGACTCGAACTACGATGAGAAATTCTGGGATGAGGTAAAAGTGGGTTCGAATTTTGTTTGGTCCAAAACCAAAAAAACAGGCTTCGAGGTAATTACAGCTCAGCAAATTGAAATTCAAGTAAACGGTCAGAAAATAGATGCAAAAGCTATTTCTACAACGCGCGAAAAGTACAGTGAACTTGCTTACACGCTATCCGTAAAGCAAGGCGAAAAATTAACCATCGTCAAGTATGCGGTTAATATCAGCTCAGAGAATCACCCAACAGCGTCCTTT
>CANLVU010000020.1 GCA_947494535.1 Cytophagaceae bacterium | reverse complement strand
GTGAATGAGGCGGTGAATTTTGCCATCGCACATGAAACATCACAGCCGAAGAATTTGTGGCTTTCTCAAGCCATGCAATTTGGGAAAGAACCGTTTTCAGACCCGATTGGGCCAATGGCGGATCGAGGTCCATCGGCTGGAATCATCATTTACAAGGGTTATATTATTGCAGAATGGGGAAATCCGTCATCGGTAGAGATGACGCATAGTGTGACCAAAAGTATGGTTTCCTCTGTGGTGGGCCTCGCGTATGATAAAGGATTAATTAGTGCTTTAGATGATAAAGTGTTTAGCTATTTGCCGCCTATTGAGGTAGCGAACGAAGAGGCCCAGTTAAATGAAAATCCGATTGCTAGAAAATCATTTATCTATCCATTCGAAACGGAGCATAACCGAAAAATCAGTTGGGATCATTTGTTGAGACAAACCAGCGATTGGGAAGGGGTGTTGTGGGGTAAGCCGGATTGGGCGGATCGGCCTTCGGATAAAGTAGCCGAGTGGACCACCAGAAAGCGATTTGAACCCGGAACGGTATTTAAATACAACGATACGCGAGTGAATGCGTTGACCTTGGCGGCGACCTTGGTTTGGCGTAAATCCTTACCAGAAGTGTTGCGCGAAAATGTGATGAATCCTATCGGTGCCTCTAATACCTGGGCCTGGACAGGTTATAAAAATGCGTGGATTGTAGTAGATGGGAAAATGGTGCAATCGGTGAGTGGGGGAGGACATTTTGGGGGAGGAATGTTTATTAATGCGTATGATATGGGCAGATTTGGTTTATTGACCTTGCGCAAAGGCAACTGGAGTGGTAAGCAAATTTTATCAGAAGACTGGATTCGCCAAGCGACCACGCCCACTACTGCAAACACGGGTTATGGCTTCATGAATTACTTCTTAAATACAGATCGCAAGCTGTATCCATCCGCTCCTGCCACTGCTTATGCACATGTAGGAAATGGAACGAATGCCATTTATGTGGATCCGGAGAACGATTTAGTCGCTGTGGTACGTTGGATTGATGATAAATCGATGGATGGTTTTCTCCTAAAATTGTTGAGTGCATTACCTCAAAAGAGGTAATCTAATTTTAATAATCATATTTTTTATTGTCAAAATTAAATTAGTATTATTGGTATTTAAAAGAAACTAATAACCGGTTCTTTAACCTTAATACTATGAAAAAAATTGTTCTCCTCTTCACAGCGGCTGTACTTTTTATAGGCAGCATTGCATTTATCACAAAATCTCTTCCTGGCAGTGCGTTGCACATTGCGAAAGTCGTGGGCGCCGTTCAAGATCAACAATTAGCTACTATTGATGATAATTCTGGTGATTGGTTGACCTATGGCCGAAATTATGGAGAAGAGCGCTTTAGCCCTTTGGGACAAATTACAAAGGATAATGTCAGCCAATTAGGCTTAGCTTGGAGCTTGAATTTAGGCACAAAACGGGGTATTGAAGGAACACCTTTAGTGGTGGATGGTATCATGTTTTTGAGTGGGCCGTGGAGCGTGGTGTATGCGATTGATGTACGAAAAGGAAAGATATTATGGACCTATGACCCGCAAGTACCTAAAGGCTTTGGTGAAAAAGCGTGTTGCGATGTGGTTAATCGTGGTTTGGCGATGTACAAAGGGAATATATTTGTGGGGACATTAGATGGACGTTTGGTTTCGATCAATGCCGCTACCGGTAAGAAGAAGTGGGAAGTATTATCTGTTTCACATGATCGCTCATATACGATTACAGGTGCGCCTCGCGTCATGGATGGCAAGGTTATCATCGGAAATAGTGGTGCGGAATATGGTGTGAGAGGTTATGTTACCGCATATGATGCGATGACGGGAAAAAAGATTTGGCGATTCTTTACGGTTCCAGGGAATCCTGCGAATGGATTTGAGCATCCGGAGATGAAGGAAGCCGCTAAAACCTGGAATGGAGAATGGTGGAAATACGGTGGTGGCGGAACGGCTTGGGATGCCTTTGCCTATGACCCTAAACTAAAACTGATTTATGTAGGCACTGGGAATGGATCCCCATGGAATCGAGAAATTAGAAGCCCGGGTGGGGGAGATAACTTATACCTTTCTTCTATTTTAGCGATTCATGCAGAGACAGGAAAGTTAAAATGGCATTATCAAACCACTCCGGGTGATTCATGGGATTATACAGCGGTTCAACAAATTATTTTGACCCAATTAGAAATCAAAGGCAAAAAGCGCGAAGTATTGATGCAGGCGCCTAAAAACGGATTCTTCTATGTCTTAGATCGAAATACAGGAGAGTTATTATCAGCAGAGCCATATGTTTATGTGAACTGGGCTTCTAAAGTGGATATAAAAACGGGTCGTCCAGTGGAAAATCCAAATGCACGCTATGTAAAGAGTAATGAACAGATTTATCCGAGTCCATTTGGTGGACATAATTGGCAGGCGATGGCCTTTAACCCTAAAACTAATTTAGTTTACATCCCGGCTAGAGAACAATCTTGGAATTTCGGAAACCAAATAGATTTTGTCTATGACAAAGACCATTGGAGTACTGGAAATAAGAGTAATCCAGCTAATCCCACAAATAAAGACCCAAATGGCCCTAAATCATATGGAAAGTTAATCGCCTGGGATCCCGTTTTAAATAAAGAGGTTTGGCATAAAGCGGAGAAAACAGGATGGAATTCAGGTGTTCTTACTACATCAGATTTAGTTTTTCAAGGAAATGCAGAGGGTGATTTTAACGCTTTAGATGCAAGGACGGGAAAAGTACTTTGGACTAAAAATTTAGGCACGGGGATTGTTGCACCTCCAATTACGTATTTAGTGGATGGGGTTCAATATGTGACTATCGCTGTAGGCTGGGGAGGAGTGATGGGATTATCTAGTAGAAGTACGGAACAGATAAATCCAGGGACGGTATACACCTTTGCTATCGGTAAAAATGTAGCGATGCCAGTGTATGAAAAGGAGCCAAAGAAGGAATATTTAACCTTACCTGTCGAAATTTCAGACGAGCAAGTCGCGAAAGGTGCAAGTTTATTTGGTAAATATTGTGGACCATGCCATAACCTAAATGCAGGAAATCCCGGAGGAAATATTCCTAATTTAACTTATTCTCATCCGGATATTATGGGGGCATTCCAACAAATTGTAGGAGATGGTATTTTCTTGCCAAAAGGAATGCCGAAGTTCGGAGGAAGATTAAATAACGACGACATATCGAACATCAAAGGCTATATTCTAGCTACCGCGAAGAAAAACAGAGAGAAAAAATAAACATTCTAAAGAAATTACTATATGAAAATTTTATCCACCGCAATTGCTCTAATTCTATTCGTCAATTCATCCCTAAATGCGCAGTTTAAAAGGAAAAATGAGATTGATAATTTGTTAACAAAACTTTCTCAAAATAATCCCTTACCCACCTTTGTTGCAGGTGGCGTTAATAAAAAAGGAGTATTTTATCAATATAATCACGGTAACAAAATTTGGTCGGAAAAAACGCCTATCAACGAAAACCATATCTTCCGAATTTATTCCATGACGAAGGCTATCACTTCGGTAGCTGCTTTGCAATTAGTGGAACAAGGTAAATTGCAATTAGATGAGCCTTTGGACAAATTAATGCCAGAAATGGCTTCGATTCCAATTCTAACGAAGGATGGAAAATTAGTGAAGGCCACAAAATCAATCACCTTAAGACATTTATTAACACATACGGCAGGATTTGGTTATCCATTCTTTAGCGATGGATTAGATAAATTCGCTAAGAATATGCCGGCAAATTATACGTATTCGGATTTGCCAAGGTTATTCGAATCGGGATCAAGCTGGCAATATGGAACAAGTACGGATTGGGTAGGGAAGATTGTGGAGAAAGTATCTGGCAAGGACTTGGAAACCTATTTCCGAGATCATATTTTACAACCCCTAGGAATGACTAGAACGTTCTTTAATGTGCCAAATGATTTGGTTGGTGAGATTTCTACCTTTGGTCAATTAGCTGGAGATCACTTTGTCGCAGATACCGTTTCTCAGTATAAGGATTTACATCTTAAAACCTTTAGTGGTGGCGGTGGTCTATTTAGCACCTTTAAGGATTACGCTCAATTTATTAGATGTATTCTAAATGATGGAACATTAAATAACCGCCAGATCATTAAAAAATCAACGGTTGATTTAATGTTTACAAATAACATAGGAGATTTATTTACCACCGTAACGGATCCTTCTCCTAATTATTCCTTTTTGATAAATCCCAAAACGACCTTTTTAGGGGCTAATAAATATAGTGTTGCCTGGGCGATTGACCAAATAGGAAGAAAGAATATCCAGAATGCAGGAACGGCCTATTGGTGCGGTGTTGGAAATACTTTTTATAGCATAGATCGTAAAAAAGGAGAAGCGGTTCTGTTTTTCAGTAACTCGTTCCCGCTTGGCAATTCGTTTACAGAGGAGCTCTATTATAAGTCAGAAGGAGCTATTTATAATTTAAAATAAATCTACTATGAAAGTTATTTCATCCATTCTAGCAGTACTATTTTGTATCAACTTAGCAACTGCTCAAATCCCTAAAATAGCTTCTCCTGCAGAAGTAAAGGCATTAGGATTCGATCAGAAAGTATTTGATGCATTTGAAAGTGAGGTCGAAAAATCCATTCAAAAGAAAGAAATCGCAGGAGCAGTTACTTTGGTTGCTAGAAAAGGGAAAATCGTGCATTTTGAAGCCAAAGGCCAGTCTCAGATCGAAGCCAATATTCCCATGCAAAAGGATGCCATTTTTCGAATAGCCTCTATGACTAAACCCATTGCAACTTTGGCTTTGTTGCTATTAGTGGAAGAAGGTAAATGTAATCCCGATGAACCCATTAGTAAGTATTTGCCTGAATTTGCGTCTCAGCAAATTATGATTTCCAAAGATAGTGTCAACGGTATGTTGATTTATAAGACAAGAGAAGCTACTAAGCCGATGTTGATTCGCCACGCATTAACACATACTACTGGCCAACCAAGTGCGTATGGCGGTAATATGCCAGAAGCGTATGAAGCTATTTCAAAAAATATAGAGAAAAGTACTATTGAAATTTTTGTCAAGAAGTTAGCGAGATTGCCATTGACGCATGAACCCGGTGAAGGGTGGATTTATGGCTCAGGTTTGTTAATTGCTGGACGTTTAATTGAAGTCATCAGCGGAATGCCTTTCCAAGATTTTGTTCAGAAACGTATCTTGGATCCGATGGAAATGAAGGATACACATTTCTATTTAGAGCCAAAGGATGCGCCACGATTTACCACTTATTATCAGCCGGATGGCAAAGGGAACATGTCAATCATTGATCCTGGTTCAGAAAAAAGTGCTCGCATAAGTGGACCTAAGACTTTTTATTCCGGCGGAGGTGGATTGACTTCGACGGCGATGGATTATTTTAAATTTTGTCAAATGGTTATTCAGGATGGAATGTATAATGGCATTCGCATTGCAAAATCGTCTACTATTGCCCTGATGAAAATGGATCAATTACCGTTGAATATAGATGCGGTACTAACCATAAAAGACGATTTGAAGAATCATGGTTTCACTTTCGGCTATGGAATTAAGCGCAGAGAAGTAGGCGAAGATCCTAGACCAGCTGGAACCATTTCTTGGGGTGGATCCACGGGGCCTACCTTTTTTATTGATTTAAAACATGAGATGGTTGCCATGGTTATGTATCAAACGCCCATGACTTTTCAAATTGATTTCAAAAAGAATTTCAGTAATTGGATGATGAAGAGTTTGGTTAATTGATATGATCGATTCCTCAAAGGTTGCGCTAGAAATAGGGGATTTTTATTTCTACCGTATTTCTTTTATTTAAAGGAAGTTTTTTATGTATGTTTGGGAAACCTACAAGTAAGAAAAGTCATGTAAGTGTTTGATGGTGGATAGCTAGTAGAGAATCAACGTTTTAAATAACACTTTATCAAACAATCCCCTTTTTTCTGCCTCGCGCTATTGATTTTCGTCTCTTGCTCAAAAGAACAACTAGTGCCTGCCGTTGTGACGACATCTAATTCAGTTGATTCTGCCGCTTATTCCACAGGTCGTAAATCGAATGCGACTAAAGTGCTCATGCATTATATGCCTTGGTTTGAAACGAATACAAGTAGTGCTAATGGGAAGTGGGGATTGCATTGGACGATGGCAAATAAGGATCCGAATGCCTTTGTGGATGGCTTTCCGGGGAAACGACAAATTGCCTCTTTTTACTACCCAATGATAGGTGCCTATCATTCAGGCGATCCCGAGGTTATCGAATACCATTTATTATTGATGAAGTATGCGGGTGTGGATGCCGTTGTCATCGATTGGTATGGCACGCATGATCTATATGATTACAAAATCAACTTTGAAAATACGGATCAGTTGGTCAAAAGGACGGCAGAAATTGGCCTGGAATTCGGTGTCGTATATGAACCGTATATCAATACGAATGTAGAGAATGAAACAGGCCAAAGTAAGTCGCTGGCCGCTATTGATGACATGAATTTTCTACGGGATAATTATTTCAACCAAAAGAATTATCTGAAAATCAATAGTGAAAATGCTTTCCTGGTATTTGGCAATAATTATACAGCAACGGAATGGAACGCCATTTTTAAGACATCAGGAGTAAATCCGAGATCTTATTTTTTACAAAATTTAACCTCTAATTTATCCGCTATCAATCCTACTCCCGGAGAATTTTTCTGGGTGAATTCTTCAGATGCTGGAGGCCAAAAAAGCTGGAATAACAATTTTCAAGGACTGAAAATTAGTGGCGCTTATCCAGGATTTAAAGATTATTATATACAAGGCGGTTGGACAAATAGTCACCTGAATTGGGAAATAAATGTGAGTGCATCCACTTTAAGAGAGAGACTTAGTGTGGTAAAAGGTTTGAATTCGAATGTAGTCCAAATTCAAACTTTCAATGATTTTGGGGAGGGAACTATGATGGAGCCTACGGTTGAATTAGGCTTTTCCTTTTTAAATGAACTTCAACTCTTCACCGGAGTGCAATACTCGACTAAAGAATTAGAGCTGGTTTATAAGTATTACATGCTGAGGACGAATTATAAATCGACTGTTTCGGATGCTAAGACAAAAGAGATCTTTAATCTATTAAATACCTATAAGGTGGCTGAAGCAGAGAAATTGATTAATCAGTATTATAAATAAGATTTTAGTACTCCAGTTCTTCTTCTAAGAGCTTGATTAACACCTTGGCTTTTTGAAGCTGCATTTTTTTGTAAAAGTTGAAGAAGTTATCAATTTCTTGATTAGCTTAAATCCATATTCTCTCGTGTTTTTTTGTATGTTTGTTAAAATAAGCATTTGACCTATGACAACCTCAGCGATTAAAAAGCAAGTAGATAATTATCTGCCTTTGTTGCCTAAAGGTCAACAATCATTAGTTTTAGAGGTTATCAAAAGTTTAATTGAAGAGGTTAGTTCATCTGATCGAATTGATAAAACTCAATACAACAAAGAAATTGATGCAGCCGTAGCAAGAATGGATGCAGGTGATTTTATTTCGCATAAGGATGCTTTGGATGAATTATCCAAATTGTAATGAATCCTAAATACACGGTTATTTGGGAAGGAAAGGCATTAGAAGAATTTAAAACAATCCTTACCTATCTGCATAATCAAAGTTTAAATGCTTCAAGAATAGTTAAACTCAAAATGCTCGATCGGGTGGAGTTGCTGAAATCTAATCCAAGATTAGCAGAAGCAGATAAACTAAAAAGTCACCCAAATTCGAATTTCCATGCCTTTGTTGTTTTTAGTTATAGATTGACTTATCAAATTATGGAGGAAGAAAAACTTATCAGAATTTTAAGGATAAGACATACGAGCAAGGAGCCTCTTAATTATTAACCCAAACCCAATCCCCTCTACTTCAACACGTGAAACGCCAGCACATTCTGTACGTCGTACACGTTCACTGATTTATTAAATTGCTTTCTGATGCTGGGTTGCGCTTCACCGGAGATCCAAATCTTTAATTCTGCATCAAGGTCAAATGTTCCGGCTGTTTCGATGCTGAAGCGCGAGATGCTTTTGTAATTAATGGATTTGTATTCCGTTTTGGATCCTGTAAGTCCTTGTTTATCTACTAGAATTAGGCGTTTGGAAGTAAAGATAAAGGTGTCTCTGATCAGTTTGAAGCCTAGTTCGATGTCTTCGCCTTCGATGAGAAGTTTGCCAAAATCTTTGATTAAATCCTCCTTGCTAACTGTACCTGCGTTACCTAAAAGAGCTGAAAATAGTCCCATGATTGTTTGATTAGTGAGTGATAAAAAACCACCTCGATCGAGGTGGTTTTTTGTTTAATTAAAAGTAGGTTGTTATTCCCGGCACCGCTGCGGCATATAAGCCATTAGCATCAGGTTTTGAAGGCATATCCGCATCCCAAGCGAACCGCGATGGGGCGATATTGATGCCTGAATTGATTGCTTTGTCCCATTCAATTACTTGCCCAGAATAGGTGGCCATTCGGCCTAAAATGGATGTCATGGTCGAGTAAGCGCCATTTTCTGCATCAGCATATTTGTATTCTCCAGCGGCTACCGTCGCCCACAATTCGTCGTGTTCTGTTTGGTAGGGATTGTTTTCTTTTGTCTTTTTATCAAATGCGTATTGCACATTTCCTTTAGAATCAAAGATCTTAGCCTCATCAAAATGTACTTTCCCTTTTGTTCCTATAACGAGCTCATCCACTTTCGCCCAGGTACCTGGAATGTGTCTACACTGACTGTTTAAGATTGTTCCGTCTGCATATTCAAATTCGACGATGTGGTGATCGAAAATTTCGCCATAATCCTTGCCCTTGCGAACCTCACGTCCACCGGTGCCGCGTGCGCTAACTGGATAACCATTCTTTACCCAGTTAATGACGTCAATATTATGAATGTGTTGTTCTGTAATATGATCGCCACAGATCCAGTTAAAGTAATACCAATTACGTAATTGATAATCCATCTCGGTTTGGCCCTCTTTTCGTGGTTTTACCCAAACCCCGTCATTATTCCACCAGCAGGAAGCAGAAACCACATCGCCGATCTGCCCATCTTGAATACGCTTCATGAGCGCTCTGTAAGAATTTTGGTAATGACGTTGTAAACCTACCACGACATTTAATTTCTTTTGTTTGGCGATTTTAGCTGCATTTAACACGCGTTGGATCCCGGCTGGGTCAGTAGCTACGGGTTTCTCCATGAAAATCTGCTTGCCTTGCGCAACCGCTTCTTCGAAGTGCATGGGACGGAAACCTGGAGGAGTTGTTAGGATCACGACATCGGCTAATTCCATGGCCTTTTTATAGCCGTCAAATCCGGTGAACTTTCTTTCCTCTGGCACATTGACCTTTTTGCTGATGGGTACCGCTTTAGCGGAAGTGTCCTTGTCTCTTGATTTCATCAAGTTGGTATAGCAATCGTCCAAGCGATCACGGAATACATCCGCCATGGCCACTAATTCGATGTTTTCTTTTGTACTCAAAGCTTGTGAAATGGCACCTGTTCCGCGTCCACCACAGCCGATCAAAGCCACTTTGATGGTGTCGTTGACTAAACTTTGGCCTGCAAATGCACTTGCTGCCCAAGGAGCTAAAATCAATCCGCTTGCCGTTAATCCGGTTTGCTTCACAAAATCTCGTCTCGTATTTTTCATATTTATGAATGAGGTTTAGTTTAAATATTTTTCAAAGAAAGAGTTAATTTCTGCTACAGATGGCTGTTTAGCCGGTCGCATAATGCGAAATCCCACAAAAGGAGCATCGGCATTCCACCAGATGCTTTTGGGAACTTGGGGATCTCGTCGATTCCATATAGGATCCGCTGCCAAGCGGTAAGTGGAGCGAACTAGATTTGCTGGATCTTGGTAATTTCCGCCACGTACTACGGCATCTGCATATTTGTCGATGAACACGGGGCTAACAGTGGCTGTGGGATCTGACTCAAAATGATCCAGTACCCATTCTGATACGTTTCCTAGCATATCGTGTAATCCCCAAACATTGGGTTTTTTAAGACCTACTGGGTGGTATTTTTCGTTTGAATTGCCTTGAAACCAGGCATGGTCGGGTAATTTTTCGGAGGGAATTTCTGCGCCAGCTTTGCAGGCATATTCCCATTCAATTTCTGTAGGGAGGCGGTAAAATACCCCAGTTTTCGCATACAACCATTTACAATACATGATGGCTGCATATTGCTGCATGGAATTAGCGGGGAATCCGCCCACTTTCCCCATTCCTAACGTAAAATCAATATAGGGTGGGCTCGGTCTGGTTATCGCATCAGGGCCTTCTTTAGGTGGCTTCGGTTCTGGATCGCGCGATTCTTCGAAGAACAATTGGTATTCATCATACGTCACCTCTGTTTTACCCATCCAGAAAGCGGGAACCTGTACCTTTTTTGTTTGGCCAAAAACAAAACTTCCAGACGGAATGGCCACCATTTGGAATGAAACGCGTGTTTGAGGAATCGTTTGTTCATAGGACCGTAAACCCTGCGCAAAAATCGGATGCGAAAACAGTAAACTAATGAGTACGAGGCGTCTCATGTGGGATCAGTTTATGGTTAAATAGGATTTTAGGCTCACCAGATTCATTTTCGAATACCATCAGCCGAACATTTGTCAATTTTACTAATAATTCTTCAATTTCTTGCACGGTCATCACGGTTGCTGCAGTCGCCAACCAGTCAGCTAGGGTCCCATCTTCCGCGATGGCCGTCGCTGATCGTGAGTGAGTTAATGCCATTCCGGTTCTCGGGTCTATCACATGGGAATAACTCACGTTCCCTAAACGCACGGATTGATACGTTTTTCCGCTGGTCGCTATGGAGACGTTTTTTAGGGCCAAAACCTCAGGTAAAAGCGCTTTAGATACCGGAGATTCTATACCTACTTGCCAAGGCAAATCGTTCGGCCCTTGACTTGTCATCACGATTTTTCCACCGGCATCCACTAGCACATAGGGAAAGCCATTTTGCATTATTTTTACCATCACCCTCTGAGCGACAAAGCCTTTTCCTAAAGAACCCAGGTCTAGCTGACAGGCAGAATTAACTAAGCGAACGCGGGTAGAATCTGTTGAAAACTCCAAACACGGTCCTTGTATTTTTTGGGCAATTAGTCGCAAAGCTGCCACATCTGGCATTTGCTGAACCTTTCTGGCCTCTCGCCATAATCCGACCGGCCGACCGACAAAAACATTTAAGGCGCCAGCGCTTAGCTTTTGGGCGAGCAAGGACTCTTTCAATATCGCTTGAAACGGTTCGTGAATAGGGTAGAATGTGCCTGTTCCGGCTAGGCGATTGACTTGGCTGAGGGCTGATTGTGGTTGATAATCGCTGAGTTGACTTTCTAACTCTGAAGCTAGCTGGAAAGCCTGTTTTACGGATTTTGAAATCCCTGTAGAATCCGCACACGAGATGGTGATTCGAAACGGGGAGCCCATTCGCTGGGTTTCGTAGGTATATTTTTTATACTGAGCGTTTACATCGCTGGTGAAAAAAAGAAATAGTAGCCCTAGGATAATTTTAGCCATCAGTCTATTCTTTCGATAAATCTAAGAGCTCAATGTTACGGAAGTCAATCTCTTGGCCTTCGCTTTGGAGGGCAATAAATCCACTCTTTAATAATTTGCCATCGATTTTAAGTGCGGGGTTGTAGCGATTCGCCACACCGCCGCCTATTTGGGGTTGGGTATATTCTAATACGGTTTTTCCGTTGATTTTGTGGGTAACGAGGGAGTCGCCGCGAACGATTAATTCTGCCGTAATCCACTGTTCATTTTCATAGGTTTCTGAGCTTGAATTGATGCAATGGCGGGGATCGATTCTGCCTTTATAAACCACGTCTGTTCCCGGCGAGCACATGTTTCCGGTAGGTCTTGGCTTGCCATCCGCTAACACACCTAGGAACTGCATTTCGACTGAAATAGGCCAATCCTGTTCTTTAGGCATGGTATGTGGGTCTTGTGAATGAAACATCACACCGGAATTTCTCTCGGTATAAATGGGAGCGTCCTTTCGCCAAAGTCCCGTAAAGCGGTATTGCAACCGAAGTATATAATTTGAAAAAGGTTTGTTGAAATATAGGTGCCCATAGCGCTCATTGAACTGATCGTATTGGTCGTAGCGCACTTTGATTACGCCATCCTCTGCTCGAAAGGTGTTTCCGAAGTTATCGCCCACCTCATGGTGGTGGATTTTGACGGTCCAATTTTTCAGGTTTTTGCCGTTGAATAGTTGAATCCATTTTTCTTTTTTTGGTTTTGCATCGGATAGAAATGCAATGCTAAAAAGCGCGAAGGTTAGGAATAATTTCATCTAGAGGTATTTTTATATCACCCATTAAAGTAAGTGAAATAAGGGTAAAAATGAAATTAAGTTGCTGAGTTTCTGAACTATTACCTGTACTTGCTAGTTTAGGTGAAATATGTGCTAAACTTATTCTATCATGAAAGCAATTTACGTCGTTGGGGGCATCGCCTTTTTATTCTTATTGGTGCAGTCTTATAAATTAGTGAGCAGCAGTCTGACCACTGAAAGTCAAAAATACAGGCTCGTTCGCACAGAATCTCAATTTGAAATCCGATTTTATCCAGCAGCCACCTTTGCTAAAATTTATAGCAAAGGGACGGATTATAAGTCGGTGGCGAGTAGTGGGTTTAGGAAATTAGCGGGCTATATTTTTGGAGGAAATGATCAAGGCCAAAGTATCGCGATGACTTCTCCAGTTCGAATGGAAATAGGTTCTCAGGGCTCCACGATGAGTTTCGTGATGCCGGAGAAATACCAGGAATCAGATTTGCCTAAGCCTAAGGATGCCGGGGTTCATATCGTGAAATCAAGCCCACAATATGTGGCTGCCATTAGTTTCGGTGGCTATGCAGATGATGAAACAATCAAAGAAAAGCGGGATGTATTGTTGAAGGCATTACGAGAGAAAGGCATTAAAGCAGTGGGAGAATACACATTTCTTGGTTACAATGCGCCCTATCAATTTTGGAGTAGAAAAAATGAGGTAGTTATTCCTATTGAATGGAAGGAGTAAATTAATGCTCCAGTTCTTCCTCTAAAAGCTTAATTAATTCCTTGGCTTTTTGCTGTTGCATTTGGGACATGATAACATAGTAGGAGATGTACCCTTTCATGGTACCTGTCGCGTTTGCATACTCATAAAAAGCATTTTTATTGGATGATAGAAATGCGTTACCTGTTTGTTTTTTGATTTTGTCTAAACCGACTTTATCATAACCAACTTTTCCGATGGTCTCTTTAGTGGAAAAAACGGTCGTTTGAAGTAAGGCATTTTGAATTCGATGGACATTTGCGCCTCGTTCTAATAATTGATCTAATTGAACCATCATGGTTACTTTTCCTTTTTCGTATTCTGAAATTTTACGAACAATTTCTTCATTTTGAATCAGTCGGAATCCACCTGCATTGCGTAATTGATCGATAGTTCCAGATGAAAAATCGATGTTATAAACTCTGGATACCATGATGAGACTATTTATGTAAATGGAATCGATATCAGCCTCATTCCAAGTAGGTTTAAAGATTACTTCATTGAGTTTATTGGCGGCATTAACCATTTCTCCCATTCTGAATTCTTTTATATCCATTTCACTTAAATCCGCTTTCAGATCTTTATTCATGCTCACTAAATAATCATGCTCTTTATGTCTCTCTGCTCTGTATTCGAGGTAATATTCAGCCATGAAGCCAAGAAAGACGGCGAAGAATAGCATTAAGAATTCTTGAACGTATTCTTTCCAGGATTTAGGGTGGTGGCTGTGGTGGTGTACTTCCATGGGTAATGTTACAGGATTATATTTCCTTGAAATTATCAGTTTTAAATGATTATGCCAAAGAAGGGGTGGCAACTGTTGCATTTTTTGCAACGGTTCAATTATATATAACCTGTTTTTATTAATGCTTATTATTGACTAATATTGTATCCAATTGAATACACATATCAAATATACCTAATCGAAAAAACAGTAGAATTTGATAAGTGGCTTCGAAAGCTGAAAGATATAAGGGCTAAGGCAATTATATTATTTAGGATTCAAAAAGTCGAAAATGATGGACATTTTGGAGATTGTGAATCTGTAGGCGATGGCATTCGAGAATTGAAAATAGATTATGCTAAAGGTTACAGAATATATCTAAAGGAAAAAGAGGGAAGACTTATCATTCTTTTAGTTGGTGGTGATAAATCAACCCAACAAAAAGACATCATTAAGGCTAAATATATTTTACATCAAATTAACAATTGAGAATTATGGAAACTTCGAAATTTGATATTGCAGACTATTTAGATAGTAATGAAATGGTTACGGAATATCTAAATGCTGTGTTAGCTGAGGGTAATGAATCAGACTTTATTGTTGCACTTGGAAATATTGCAAAATCGATAGGTATGTCTAAAATCGCTAATGAAACAGGTTTAAGCAGGCCTAGTTTATATAAAGCACTTTCGGATGGATCTAAGCCTCAATTTGAGACTATAATGAAAGTATTACGAGCGATTGGGGGACAAATACAAATAAGTCCGGTAAGTTAAACTCCTGTTCTTTTACCCAAAACCGAGTTTTTCTAGGGAGTTGTTGTAAAAAAGGCAACAACTGAATTTGAAATCATAAAATAAAGGCCACCTGATTAAAGGTGGCCTTTATCATAAAGACTTCTAGCAATCTGCCCTTTCACTTTCAGGATCGAAATTAATCGACTGCACGCTCATTCAAGGCTTTTCTTTGAATTTTTCGGATGGCTTGTTCAATCGATTTTTCCGGTTCGATGATATTGTATTTACCCCAAAAATCAGGGTCCGCTAAACTCTCCACCTTATCCGACATGATTACGTTTGTGGTCAATTCTTGGGTATTTTGAACCTCTTTGATGTCCTGTTTTTTCCAATCGGTTACGGCCATTTCAATTGTGGTGGTGTAGACGGTGTTGAATATTCTTTTGGCCCAATTCAATTTAAACGTCAAATCCCCACGAGAATAGGCAAAAATCCATTTGCCATTTTGTTGTCGGTAGTTTATTTGATAGCTGACCTCAGTAGGATAAACGTCAAGGCCGGCAGGTTTTTTGCGCGTAAATAGAAGACCTGCCTTGATTTTATCCTCTACATTTAGAGAGAAAGTCGCGCTTATGACTGCAAGGCTTTTTGCATCGATATATAATTTCCCATAATAGAGCGGGTTTTCGTAGCCTGGTTTTTGTTTGAAGGCTAAAACCAACACTTGTTTGTCATTAATTTGGGTGTTTTCCTCTAAACTGAAATCGTATAATTCTAAGGCATTTTTTGAGAATATGAAGCTAGGATATTTGATTACATCGACATACAAGGCGGAAAAAGGCCCTCCCTGTAATTTGAAATTTACGGTATCTAGTTTAGTGTAATCCGTGTTTTTTCTACCCTTGAAAAGACTGATTTGGTCTGGCAAATTACCTGCGAAGGGCTGCTTTTGAATACTAAGGATGGATTCGGAAAGGGATACATAGGTACGTCGTTTGCGAATGGTTTCTCGATAAAACCCTGTCATTTCGATAGGGTCATCTCCATAATTTTGTAAGCGATTATTTAATACCCCTAAAAATAGCGTATTCGCATCTGACGTGTTTACAACCACTTCTGCGAGCATCGTATTGCTCGGTTCTAAATACAGAATATTCTTGTCTGGCTTTAATTCTTTGATAGAAACAACCTTGTTTTTATATCCTAAAAAGGAAATAATAAGGCTTGCGTTCTGCTTTTCCGTAGGAATTTTAATGGAGAATTTACCCTCACTATTACTGATCGTAGAGATGCTTGTACCTGAAACGGTAATGCTCGCATAGATGAGCTCATTCTTTGTTTTGCTATCTAAAACAGACCCTTTGAATTGATTGAACGAACTGGAATCCGGACGGGAGTAGCCGGAGAAATGGGCTTCTACTTGCATTTGTGCAAGCATGATGAAGAATAATCCCAGGATTGCTCGAAAATAGACGTGCAGGTTAGTTTTCATATCTAGGACTCCATTATTTTTCGTGAAGATATCAAATAAAACAGGCTATTGATGGATTTTGTTTAAAAGTAGTAATTAAATAACGCCACTCCAGCTTATAAAAAAACCACCTCAAACGAGGTGGTTTCTATGACCGAGGTATAACTCTTTACGATTTTATAATTTAGGCTCCCAACCCTTTTCGTATTCTCTACCCCATAGTTTCATGCCTTCTTTGTCCAAAATATGGCCATCTGCA
Organism: Cytophagaceae bacterium; assembly: GCA_947494535.1. Classification (GTDB taxonomy): domain Bacteria; phylum Bacteroidota; class Bacteroidia; order Cytophagales; family Spirosomataceae; genus Aquirufa. The sequence goes on along the minus strand of CANLVU010000020.1, from coordinate 11,649 downwards.
GGATTAACTTGGAATGATTTGCCGATCCGGTATGAAATGTTCGCATAGTGACACATCATTTGGCTGATGGCACCTTCTTCGATAGGGGAGTTTAATTTAGTCTCTGTGCCCCTGATGACATTGAAGAAATTCGCGACATGTGAATCTGTCATGTCACCGCCGCCGCCTAATGTATTACCCGCTTCCGTTCCACTCGATTTACTGTCTTTGATTTTTTTACCGTTGCGATCAAAAAGCGTGTAGCCCTCTCTGTTAACAAAAACCGAACCTTCGCTTCCATAAATAATGGTTCCGCGATCGCTACCGTACGTTTTATAGCCTGAACGGCTTTTGCCGTCCCATTGGATGACTTTATTTTCTGGGAATCGGAAAGTCGCATCCATAGTGTCGTACATTTCCCAGCCGTCATTTTTGAAATGACGTTTCGCCGCTTCCACTTCTACCTTTTCTGGGTATTTAACTTGTAACGCCCAACGAGCTACGTCTAATTCATGGGTTGCATTATTGCCCGTCTCTGCTGTTCCCCAGTTCCAACCATACCAGTGCCAGTTATAATCCCAGGTTTCCGACGTGTATTCCTGATGTGGTGCAGGACCTTGCCATAATTCCCAATCTAAACCCTCAGGAATAGGCGCTTTTTTTTGATGTGGAACTTCTCCACGCTGGTTCGAATAAAAGGCAAGGGCTTTGTATACTTCTCCTATGGTACCTTTGTGAATCTCGGAAATGATTTCTTGCGATTCTTTAGAGGAGCGCTGCTGGTTCCCCATTTGGACCACTTTACCATATTTTTTTTGAAATGCTACCAGTAATTCCCCTTCGCGTGGATTCTGACTACATGGTTTTTCAATGTAAACGTGCTTGCCAGCTTGCATGGCCATCCAAGTACCTGGTGCATGCCAGTGGTCCGGAGTCGCATTAAATATCGCATCGACGCTTTTATCATTCCAAACGTCATGAATATCATTCACCAACGTCGCCTTTCCGCTTACCTTTCCTTGTAAATCACGGCCTACCTTTTCGCGTTGTTTTTTCATCACATCGCAGATATAGGCCACATCCACATTGTTTTTTTTGTCTTTTAAAGCGTCATAATAGGCACTAACTCGACGGCCGCATCCCATTAAGGCTACATTTAAACGGTCATTTGCTCCCAAAATCCGGGAATAACTTTTTGCACTGAAGGCATTGTGGATATTGCCAAAACTAATGCCAGCGGCACCTAAGGCAATTTTTTGGATGAATTCTCTACGATTATTTTTCATGGTAGTATAATAGGTTTTAGAAGCACTTAAACAGAAATAGAATCAGGATGCTTTATAAAAACTAAAAATAAGAATATTTTAATTAAAATCTAGCAGGACTTATTTCTAGGTCGAAAAGGCCTATTTAGTTGTAAAGTATTCCCAAAGTTTGATTGAAATTATCACTTCTTAACCACTTTAATAGTTGTGCCATAAAATAAAAAAAACCACCTCGTTTGAGGTGGTTTCTGTGGTCCCACTAGGATTCGAACCTAGGACCCCCTGCTTGTAAGGCAGGTGCTCTGAACCAGCTGAGCTATAGGACCATTTTCTTGAATTGGTTTGCAAATATCTTATTTTAATTTAAAATATGCAAATAGGGCTTTGAAAAAAAAATGATTTTTTCGTGGTCTGAGGCACATTTCGTTGATTATCTGCCTGAAACACACCATCTTTGCAGCTGAAAAATTATTTTATGGAAACATTGCTTTCAGTTGATGGAGTTGTCAGTTTATTGACATTAACCTTTTTGGAGATCGTTTTAGGAATTGATAATATCATTTTCATTTCGATCGTTGCCTCTAGATTACCTAAAGAGGAGCAAGGTAAGGCTCGAAATATTGGATTATTATTAGCGATGGTGTTTCGTGTAGTTCTTTTGTTCGGAATTTCTATATTGATTTCGTTACAAAAGCCATTTTTCCATTTAGATACATTTTTGCTTAAAGTCGCACCATCTGGTCAAGCAATCATCCTATTTGTGGGAGGTTTGTTCTTAATTTATAAAGCGACGAATGAAATCTTCCAAAAATTAGAAGGGGAGGAGCAGGAAATATCTAAAACGGGCAAGGCCGTAAATTCGGTTGCTAAAGTAGTAACACAGATTGCGCTCATTAACTTAGTATTCTCAGTAGATTCTATTTTGACGGCTATAGGACTGAGTAATGATATGGGAGTGATGGTTATCGCAGTTGTTGTTTCTGCGCTTATCATGATGGGTTTTTCTGGGCCCGTCGGTCGTTTTATTAACAATCACCCGTCCTTACAAGTTTTGGGACTATCCTTTTTAATCATGATCGGTTTCATGCTAATCGCAGAAGCGAGCCACGACTCTGAACTAACTATTTTAGGAAATTCTATAGGTACAATTCCAAAAGGCTATTTATACTCTTCTATTGTTTTCTCTTTATTCGTTGAATTTGTGAACATCAAGATGCGCAAGAAATCTACTGATAAAGTAGAAATTCGAGATCTAAAGAACCAGGCGGAACGCGAGGGTATCATATAACAAAAAAGCCCCAGATCGGGGCTTTTTCTATTTAATACTTTTCGCAATCGCTAGCAGCTCTTTCGCGCCACCCTGCGGCAGGCCTAAGACCTTCTTCTTCACCTTGCCTGAGGCATCTAAAAAGAAGACAGTAGGATAACCCTCTAATGGATACATATTCGCTAAGGCTGGGCCTTCTCCCGCTTCCATATCCACACCGATAGATACGAAGTGTTCGTTAATGTAAGCACCTAATTCTTTATTAGGGAATACATTCGTCTTTAATACTTTACAAGGTCCACACCAAGTCGTATACGCATCGAACATGATGCCTTTGTTCTCTTTCTTGGCTTTGGCCATCGCTTGTCTGAAGGTTCCTTCGAAGAAACGTACGCCAGCGGGCTCGTCTTGTGCAGTTGTGGTTAACGAGATGGCTAATAGGGCAATTAGTAAGTATTTCATAGCATTTTTGTTTTAAAGAATAAAGCACAAAGCATAAAGAATAAAGATGGTTAAAAATGTGCCTTCGGCATCATTTTTAGACTTTAGTTATAAAAACACTTCTGAATTTATCCCCGTAGGGGATTCCAACTCTATGCTTTATTCTTTGTGCTTTATTCTTTAATTAATCCTACGGATTAATTGTATGAGTTCAACATCACCGGCATAACTAAAAGTAACACATCCTCATTCTCATCTTGATCCGAAGGAATAATCAAACCAGCCTTATTCGGCTCGCTTAATTTAATGTCTACGAATTTCGCTGATAGGTTTGATAACAATTCAGAAACTAATTTCGCGTTGAAACCGATCTCCATGTCTTTTCCTGCGTAGTCGCAAGCAAGTACTTCGTTCGCCTCGTTTGAGTAATCCAAGTCCTCTGCTGAAAGCGTTAGCTTGTTAGCGGATAGCTTTAAGCGGATTTGGTGGGTTGTTTTGTTCGAGTAGATTGAGATACGTTTTACCGAGCTCAAGAACTCTAAACGGTTGATCGTTAAGATCTCGTTGTTTTCTTTCGGGATGGCGTTCTCGTATTCTGGGAAGCGCTCGTCGATGATGCGGCAGATAAGCGAGAAGCTTTGGAAGCTGAAGAAAGCGTTTGATGCGCTGAATTCAACGGTTACGTTGGTGTCATCTGCAGGAAGAGTGGATTTTAATAGGGCCAAAGCCTTCTTTGGCAATATCAAACTACTCTGTGCATCCGGACGAATGTCATTACGACGGTAACGCACTAAACGGTGACCGTCAGTGGCTACGAAGTTCGTGTGATCGCCCATCATTTGGATTAAAACACCGGTCATCGCTGGACGCATATCGTCGTTCGAAACCGCTAATAAGGTATTGGCGATCGCTTCTCCTAAAACCATAGAGGTCAAAGAAATCGTTTGATTCTTCGCTACTTCTGGGATACGTGGGAAGTCGATAGGGTTTTCGCCAGATAATTTGAAACGACCGTTTTGAGTCGAGATCTCCGCGCCAAAAGTCGCTTGATCCGCCGAAATCGTCACCGGTTGTTCTGGTAAGCTACGTAAAGTCTCTAACAATAAACGCGCTGGTAATGCGATCGATCCGTTTTCGAATCCTTCCACTTCTAAACGCGTCGTCATCACCGTTTGTAAGTCTGATGCCGTTAAGATCAAGGTATTTCCCTCTAATTCCACTAAGATGTTCTCTAAGATAGGAATGATCGGGTTGCTAGCAACGACGCCATTGATGGCTGACAATTGCTTTAATAAGACATTAGAGGCGACTAGAAACTTCATTATATATTAGCTTTATGATACGTGTAAAAGGGTTTTTGACAGGGTGCCGTTCAAACCTTGAAGTTAAAATAATTTAGGCTTTCTACCAAAGGTTTTGGCATATGTATTTAGCGTTTGTATTTGTGATTGAATTTACGCTTTCTGTAAAAGACCACGGCTAAACTGAGCAGTGTGGCAAAAAGAAGCGGCACTGCGATGTTAATCACTTGGTAGAAGGTGCCGTCTGCTTGGATTTTGGCCTTATCCAAAGGACGAAGCTGGATCGATTTAGACCGCGCTAACAGGGGCGAGTTATCATCTAACAAATACGTGAACGCATTTAACAGGAAGTCCTTGTTCGAGAAGGTGTTCTTTAAAAAGGGATCAAAGCCTAAAGGCAAGGCCTGCTTCGCCGCGTAATCCACCCCATTCAACGCGATGTCCCCATCACCCACTAAGATGATGGCACTGGATGTCTTCCCTTGCGCCACAAAGTTGGTGTCCTGGCTCGCATACGGAAACGCAGACCGGAACATGCCTTCCACCAGGTAGCCCGTCGTCTGAACCCCAGCCGTATAGGCTTCCGGGTCAAAATCCTTGCCCGCTGAATTCACCGATATCATCGACGGAGATTGCGACACCTGGGTATATTGACTCGTCCGTAACAAGGGCGTTTTATGGAGCGCCACCCCAGCAATGGTATCGATCGTCGAGCTAAACTTCCCATAGATGGCATCCAGATTCTTCGTCAGAATGAAAGCAGGATTGCCCTTTAACAAGGGATAAGAGGGCCAAGGCATCAGCTGGATGTTTGGCTTGTCTCCCAGGTTTCCCACATTCAAGGGAATCATGCCAGATAGCTGGCCATCCTTTACCAGGTTAGTATTTAAGCGCAAGCCGTAATGGAAAAACATATTTTCTAGACCGTTATTTTTAGGACTAATGAATAGTCCCTGCTTTTCTACCGTGTCTATTTTCACGCCGTCCATCAGGAAGATGGCCTTACCGCCTTTGACAATAAACTGATCTATTTTATAGGCATCTTCCTCGCTGAATTCGCGACTAGGTTGTAACACGCAGATCCCGTCCAGGCCATCTAAGGTCTTAGAGGCGGCTAGGTCTACCGGATACAGGTCATATTTGCGTTTTAAGCTATTAATGAGATCGATCTGGGCAATCGCCGGGGTGGTGGAATATTCGACGAAGAAACCGATCTTCTTGCGTTCTTGCGGCAACAATTGCTGGATGCCTTGGATGATCTCGAATTCTAATCCTTCGATCGACTGATTGATGGCTTCCTCCGGTCTCGCTAATTTGTTTCCTTTCAGCAAAAGAACACCCGTTTTTAAGGCGCCTTTAGAAATCACCAAACCTGGAAATACTAATTGCTGTACCTGCTTGCCATTGTCCTTGTGCACGAGGTTCGTGGGCGGAATACCTAAGGAATCCAGCTGGCGGGTTAAGTCAGCGCGAGCCTCTTCTGTAGGATATTCGTCGTAGACATCGATAACCTGAACCTCGATATTTGCACCTGCACTCGACTGCATGTCAGATAAGAGATCCAACGTTTCTTTTTTCAGCCGTTCAAATCCTCCCGGCAAATCATCTCCTCCTAAATAGACTTGCACTAAAAGAGGGGCATCGATATTTTCCAGGATGGCCTCACTCGATTCACTCAGCGTATACTTTCCATCCTCACTTAGATCAAAACGTCCGCGCACAAAATGGCTCACAACCATCAGAAGTACTCCCAGGCCGATGAGGTAAAAAGCGCTAAAACGTTTTAAGTGTTTGGTCATATCGTGTTAAACAAGAAAAGCATCCCTTGCAGAATGCTTTTCTAATCGAAATGTTTCAATATTAATAGAACTTGTAGCGCTTGTCTACAATGTTCGCATTTTCTTTAATCGCTTCGTTGATGTAGAAAGATGAACGTTGTGTGTTCATCATTTGGATTTGGTTCTTGAAATTAGAGTAATCCGCTAACGCTGGAGCAGGAGCACCGCCTAATTTCTCAGCAATAAACACGCCGTTATCTCCTACGAATACTTTCGAACGCTTGCCGTTTTTCAAACCAGCGATACGGCCTAATGCAATCGCATCTGGACCTGCTGTGTTTAACATACCGCTAGCTAACGTAATATCTTGAACGTTTTCCACTAATGCACCCGCACCGTATGCCTGTGCGATTTGCTCTAATGAACCTTTCTTGTTCGCTAATTTCTTAACTACGAATTCACCTTTCAATTGATTGCGAACTAAGGAAGTTAACTCCTGGCGGAAGTCCTCTACTTTCACATTCTCTTTTTCAGTCTTTCCGATCAAGTAAGCAACAATGTATTGCGAATCTTGCTCAAACACACGCTTAGAACCATCGCCTACCTTTGTATTATCTTCAAATGCCCAACGTATGATCTCCCGTGCGCTCGTTAAGTTATTCACCGCAGAAGAATTTTCTGTTAAACGATCCGCACGCATCATAATTAAGTTTCTGTCTTTTTTCAAAGCCACTTCGAACGAAGCTAAGTTGCCATTTGCATTAGCAAACGCATCCGCCGTCGTAAATACTTTATCCATCGTCGCTTGAGAAGGAGCGATGGTCTTATTGATCGCCGCTAACTTGTAGCTCGTGTTAGACTTCGCGTCAGTTACTTTCACCACGTGGAAACCAAATTCCGTTTCTACGATACCTGGCATTAAACCAGCGCCATTGAAACCGAACAAGGCTTTCTCGAATGACTTAGCCATTCCACCGTTGTTTTTAAAGTAACCTAAGTCACCACCTTGTTGTGCAGTGCCGTCCATTCCATTCATTTGGGCCAAAGTCTCGAAGCTCGCGCCTCCCTTGATTTGTGCCAAAATTCCTTCCGCACGTGTTCTCGCTTGCACTTTCGCTGAATCCGACTTGTCCGCTGGTGCGATCAAGATGTGGCTAGCACGCATCGTAAACAACGTATCTTTCTTCACACCACCGTATTTGTAGATCGAATAAGTCAAGCCATTTTTAAATGGTCCATAAACACCACCTACTTGGAAATTACCTAATTGCTCTTTCACTCCTTCCGGAATTTCTGCATAAGAAACTAAATACGGAGTACGTACATCTGAATTCAATACGGCGAAAGCTGAATCATTTTGCGTTACCGCTAAATCCTTCGCTAATTTCTTAATCGAGTTGTAGAACTCTACTGTATCTTGTTTCGTAGGAATCACTGGGAATGTTGCGTATTGAATCGAACGCGTGTTCGTTCCTTTAAACTCATCTTTGTGCTTCGCTAAATATTCTTCTAATTGAGAATCTTGCACCTTAATGCTAGAATCTGAGACAGAGAAGAAAGGAACGAATAAGAATTTCGAATTAAACTTCGCTGTTTGCGATTGGTATTCTTTGGCCGCATCTACTTGAGTCACGTAATTAGACATACGCATCAAACTCTCGTATTTAGCACGTACACGATCTTGAGCGATTGATTTCTCAAAACGATCCCATGATTGTTGTTGCTCGATAGGCAAGTTCTTCAAATTCTTTAAGAATTGAACAACGAACGTCTTGTCGAATTGACCCGTTTGTGGATTCGTGAATTGCTGACGAACAGACGGGTGGATATTATTTCCTTGCACCATGTCGATTAATTCTTCATCAGAAACCTTGATTCCTAATGCATCGAATTCTTTCTTGTAAGCGATGTCTAAGATTAATTGGTTCCAAACTTGGTCCCTAATCATGCTAGCCTCTTGCTCAGATGGGCCTTTGCCTGTTTGAGCCGTGTAATTTTGAACCTGCTCTTCTACTTTCTTTTGGAAATCTTGAATCAGGATACTTTCTCCAGCGATTTCGCCCACTTCTTTCGAGCTAGACCCGAACAAAGATGAATTGCCTTGGAAAATATCACTTCCCACTAGGAATAAAACTAAACTGATAGCAATTGCCGCCGCCGCTACTCCTGACTTCTCTCTAATTTTTGTAATTAATGCCATTATAAAGGATAAATGATTGTTTTTACTCTATTTTTTGCTCTTGTGTTTTGAACAAAGAAACGCAAAATAATCACATTTCTAGTTCAAAAGCAAGGGTTAATTTGCTAAAACTGTTTTTAAACTTTGTAAAAATTGATCCGCAATTTTTTGATCGATCGCTAAGCTAGGCAAAAGACGCAAGGTATGTTTCCCAGAATAACCGCAGAATATATGCTCTTTAAACAATAAAGCATCTCTCACAGTCCCCACAGGCTGTTCCACCTCGATCCCGATCATCAAACCGCGACCTCTCACTTCCGTTATTCCTTTTAAACCTTTTAGCTCCTGTTGAATATAGTCACCTATCTTCGACGCATTCTCGATCAACTTTTCTTCCTGAATCACATCTAACACCACATTCGCCGCCGTACACGCCAAATGATTTCCCCCAAAAGTCGTTCCCAGCAAGCCATAACTCGCCTTTATATGCGGCGCAATGAGCACCCCACCTACAGGAAAGCCGTTGCCCATACCTTTGGCAGTCGTCATCATATCTGGATGAATCCCCGCAAACTGATGCGAGAAAAACTGTCCAGAACGGCCATAACCACACTGCACCGAATCCAAAATCAACTGCGCCCCCGTCTCATCACAACGCTTTCTCAACGCCTGCAAGAACGCATCACTCGCCACCTGAATACCACCCACACCCTGAATTCCTTCCACAATAACCGCCGCTGTCTCTTCCGTAATCCCCTCATTCAAACCTTCCAAACCATTAAACGGCAAGAAACTCACATGCGACGTATCATTAATAGGCGCCACAATGCTCGGATTATCCGTCACCGCCACCGCCCCAGCCGTTCTCCCGTGGAATGCCTTCGAAAAGGCCACCACCTTTTTGCGACCCGTATGAAACGACGCTAATTTCAAGGCATTCTCATTCGATTCCGACCCCGAATTCGTCAAAAACAACGTATAATCTTTATAACCAGACACGCGCCCCAGCTTCTCAGCTAATTCCTGTTGACCAGAAATAATGATCGAATTCGAGTAGAAGCCAATGTTGTTTAGCTGCTCCGTCATTCGTTTTACATAGGTCGGATGCGAATGCCCGATGGAAATCACGGCGTGACCACCATATAAATCCAGGTATTCCTGCCCGTTTTTATCCCACACGGTACTTCCTTTCGCTTTTACAAGCTCGATGTCGTAGAGGGGGTATACGTTGAATAGTTGCATTTATTTTTATTTGAAAGAATAAAGCATAGAGCACAAAGAATAAAGATGGTATCCGCTGCGCGGATGAATTCATGAAGTATTTTTCTGAAACCTAAAAAATAGAGCCGCAGGCTTATTTTTTAACGTAATTTATTCTTTGTGCTTTGTGCTCTATGCTTTAATTTATTCTTTGAACTTTGCTCTTTGGTATTTGTAAAGCTAAAATCCGATGGATTTAAGCTTTAATCCTAAATCTTCTTCCCACCCCAGCATCAAATTCATATTCTGAACCGCTTGGCCGGAGGCACCTTTAATTAAGTTATCGATCACGGAGCTGATGAGGATTTGGCCCTCATGGACCTGTAAATGAAGAAAACATTTGTTTGTATTCACCACTTGTTTCACATCCACCGCTTGTGGGCTGATGAAAACGAAGGGGGAATTCGCGTAGAAATCTTCGTATAGTTTTTCGGCCTGTTCCTGCGTCCCGCTGTAGGGCGTGTACACATTCGCCATAATCCCGCGCGAGAAATTGCCGCGGTAGGGGATAAAATGGATTGCCTTTTTAGTTCCTAATGTTTGTTTAATTTCTGCCAAATGCTGGTGCGTAAACGTCTTGTACACACTCACATTGTTATTTCTCCACGAGAAATGGCTCGTAGGGGAAAGCGATTGTCCGGCGCCAGTGGAACCGGTGATGGCTGAAACGTGCACGTCTTCGGTTATTAGACCCGCTGCAGCAAGTGGCAAAAGGGCTAATTCGATGGAGGTGGCGAAGCAACCAGGGTTCGCTATTTTGGTTGCGGATTGGATTTTCTCTTTTTGGAATTCAGCTAAACCATAGACAAAGCCCTCGGATTCATCGCGGAAGTCCGTACTTAAATCGATGATTTTCGTGTGCCAGGGAATGTCGTTCGCGGCTAAGAATTTTTTGGATTCGCCGTGTCCAGAACATAAGAAAAGGACGTCTACGGGCGTTAGATCTTTACTGAAACGAAGATGCGTAGAGCCCAATAAATCCGTGTGCACATCCGAGATCAATTTTCCCGCCTGTGAATTCGATAAAATACAGGTCAAATGCACATACGGGTGATTCACTAAAATTCTTAGTAATTCGCCTCCTGTGTAGCCTGCGGCCCCTATGATTCCGATCTTTGCCATCTTATTGTTCGTTAACTTTCCGGTGGATCATGGTTTGGTTCGACGCGATTTTCGAGAATCCTCTTACATCGTCTCCCGTCCATGCTTTATTCATTTCACCATATGCCCCAAAAACAGAGGACATCAAATCATATTTCGATTCCATTCCCGTCACCATAAATTGGTAAGGAGATAATGTTACGTAAACCGTTCCCGTCACGTTGCCTTGCGTATCCGCTAAGAACGTTTCAAAATTACGCATCACAGGCTCTAAGAATTGGCCTTCGTGCAATAGCGTTCCGTACATATCACCGATGTTTTGTTTCCAATACAATTGGTGCTTCGTTAATACGTGTTTCTCTAATAAATGGTGTGCTTTAATGATGATCAAAGGGGCAGGAGCCTCGAAGCCCACACGTCCCTTAATCCCGATAATCGTATCACCCACATGGATATCACGACCGATCGCGAAAGCGCCCGCCCTTTCCGTTAACTCCCGAATCGCAGCTACGGTCGAAGGGAATTTCTTTCCATCCAAACCGACTAACTGACCTGCTTCGAATTGCAAGCTGATTTTCTCAGGCGCGGTCTTTGTTAATTGCGTAGGCCAAGCCTCTTCAGGTAAATAACCGTCTGAAGTCAAGGTCTCTTTTCCGCCTACAGATGTGCCCCAAAGGCCTTTATTGATTGAATAGGTCGACTTGTGCCATTCTTGCACCACGCCTTTTGATTTTAAGAATTCGATTTCGGCTTCTCTTGATAGCTGCAAGTCGCGGATAGGCGTGATCACCTCGCACTCGGGTGCTAGGATTCTGAACACAACATCGAAACGAACTTGGTCGTTTCCCGCGCCTGTACTTCCGTGCGCGATGGCTTTGGCTCCTAATTTGGCCGCATATTTAGCGACTGCCGTTGCTTGAAAAACGCGCTCAGCAGAGACTGAAAGGGGATAGGTATTGTTTTTTAATACGTTTCCGTAGACTAAATACTTTAAGCAGTCTTGGTAGTATTCCTCCACCACGTCCAGCGTCACGTGCGAAGTCACACCTAAAGAATAGGCTTTCTCCTCGATCGTTTT
>CANLVU010000019.1 GCA_947494535.1 Cytophagaceae bacterium | reverse complement strand
GAAAGGGAGGTGGCAATTTTAAGGATCATCTGTAGAGATGGTAAATGGTGAGTGGTAAATAAAAGTCGCCTACGGCTTAGTCGACTTCGTCTTAGTCGCCACTTCGTGACTTAGTCAATGTTGTAAAGATGATTTTTCTTCGACTCTTTGACTAAGCCGGATTTATCCGGCGACTTATTGACTCTTACTTTATACTTCAGGAAACGCATCGTGGAAATACCCCGCGAACTTCCAGATTTCCTGGATTTCAGAGCCTAAAATCGGATAGGGATCGTAGGTCTTGTTCGTGGAGTTCAAGATTAGCACTTTGCGTTCTGCAAGGTGGTTGATGACCTGCTTTAACACGACGCCGTCCTCGCGGGTCACGACGATGCAGATGGTGCCGTCCTTGATTTGGGTCCAGTCTTCCACGTATTCAGCGAAGACTAAAGAGCCTGGTTGTAAGGGCAACATCGATTCTCCTTTGATCGGGAAAACGCGGTATTTTTTGTCTTTAGGCAGGAAAGGTACTTGGAAGGTAGGGAGGTCGCGGACGAAGTCGAGGTCGTCGTAGGAGGCGGTGTATCCTGCCAAAGCTTTGACCGGTACCATCTCGATATTCTCCTCATTGTTCGCATCGACCGTCGTAGCTAAAATTCGTAGCTTAGGTTTGTTCGAAAGTCCGGGGATTCTTGTAGACAAATCCTCCTTCAATAATTCATCTACTTCTACCTTAAAAAACTCCGCTAAGGAGATTAAATCGGCATATTTAGGCTCCGCTCTGCCAGACTCATAGGAGCCCAAAGTCGGCTTCTTAATATTCAGTAATTCCGCTAGTTTTTCCTGCGACGTTTTCTCCGACATCTTGCTGCGTAAAAAACGTAAATTCTGACTAAAAAAAGTGCTCATGTGATTTGCTTATTAAAGGAAAATGAATAAAATTCGTATCTAAAATTTCTTCGTATACTTTTCGAAGTTACGAAAGGTATTCAAAATACCCAAATATCTACCAATTTTATGCAGGAGCGCGCGATTGTGCACATGGATTTAGACAGTTTCTTTGTCTCGGTAGAGCGACTCCGAGATACGCGACTCGTGGGCCAGCCGGTCATTGTGGGCGGCGGTTCGGATCGAGGCGTGGTGGCGGCGTGTAGTTATGAGACAAGGGCCTTTGGGGTGCGTTCCGCGATGCCCATGAAGATGGCGCTGAAACTGTGTCCGGATGCGATTGTGTTACGGGGTGATTACGAGGCGTATGTGCAGCATTCGGAGATGGTGACTTCGCTGATTATGGAGCGGGCGCCTTTAGTAGAGAAGGCTTCGATTGATGAGTTTTATTTAGATATGACGGGGATGGAGCGCTTTTTTGGGTCCTATGCTTTTGCCCAGGATTTGCGGGATCGGATTAAAAAGCAGATTGGATTGCAGATGTCGTTTGGTTTATCGGTGAATAAGACGGTGTCCAAAGTCGCGACGAATCACGTCAAGCCCGCCGGGGAGTACCAGGTGCCAGCGGGTCAGGAGAAAGCCTTTTTAGCGCCGATGACGGTGAACAAGATCCCGATGATCGGTGCCGTCACGGCCCAAACCCTGCGTAATATGGGGATTGTTCATGTGGGGACGCTTAGCCAAATGCCACAGCGGGTGTTAGAGCGAACCTTTGGGAAGTCGGGGACGATGCTTTGGGAAAGAGCTAATGGCATCGATCTGCGTCCCGTCGTGCCTTATTCCGAGCAGAAGTCCTTGTCTAAGGAGATAACGTTTGAGCAGGATAGTACGGATGTGATTTTATTGCGACGGATTCTGGGGTCGCTGACAGAGCAGCTGAGCTATGATTTGCGCAAACTGGGGCAATGTACGTCCTGTATTACGGTGAAGGTACGTTACTCGAATTTTGACACCCATACCCGCCAAATCAGTATCCCCGCTTCCGCTAGCGACCACCGCCTGATTCCGGCGGTCTACGAATTATTCGAGAAGCTCTACGACCGCAGGCTCTTGATTCGCCTAATCGGCGTGCGTTTCTCTAAACTGTTACAAGGGCAGGAGCAATTGAACCTATTTGATGACGGGGCGAAGCTAGTGCCGCTGTATCAGGCGATGGATTCCCTGAGGAACCGCTACGGCGAGTTTTCCATCTTGCGCGCGAGTGGATTGATGGGGAGTGCCGAACGGAGGAATCGACTGCCTACTACTTTACCCGCAAAAAACGACGAATAGATGTATTTGAACTGCCATTCTTACTACAGTCTACGCTATGGTACGCTTTCGCCTGAACAAGTAGTTCAGGAGGCGAAGGCGCGCGGCATTACGTCGTTGGCCTTAACGGATATTCACCGGAGTTCCGGCGTCTTTGATTTCGTGCAGGCGTGTCAGCAGGAGGGGATAAAGCCTGTGGTGGGGATGGAGTTTGAGGCAGGTTATGTGTGTTTAGCGCGGAATGAACACGGTTTTTTACAGATTAATGATTTTGCGACGAAGTATTTAGTCTCCAAAGAGCCCTGGCCAGAGCGACCCCCGGTTTCAGACGATGTGTGGACGATTTATCCGTTAGCACTGCGGAAAAAGATCAAGACATTGGCTGGGCCGCGGGAGCGCTGGGGCGTGCGGGCGAGTGACCGAAATTTGCTTTGGAAAGAAAAAGACCTGCGTGATTTTGTTTGGTGCCAGCCGTTTACCTTTCTGGATCAGCGTGGATTTTCGATGCACCGATTGCTGCGTGCGATCGATTTGAATACTTTATTGAGCAAACTTTCGCCAAAAGACCAGGCGCAGGCAGACGAACGTTTTTATACTCCTGCTGAAATAGAGGCCTCTTGTGCGGATTATCCGCAGCTATTAGCGGAGGCGCATCAGATCTTAGCCGATTGCTCTTTTAGCTTTGATTTTAAAAAGCCGAAGAATCGTTCGCTATTTAGTTCTTCCAAAGAAGACGATTTAGCCCTCCTCACCAAACTAGCTTACGAGGGTTTGCGGTACCGCTATCCGCAGGGGGATCGCGAGGCGAAGGCGCGGGTGGAGAAGGAATTGAAGATTATTCACGAGCTGGATTTTAATGCCTATTTCCTGATTACCTGGGATATTATTCGCTATGCACGATCCAGGGGCTATTTTCACGTGGGGCGCGGCTCCGGGGCGAATTCCATCGTGGCCTATTGCATCGGGATTACGGATGTAGATCCGGTGGAATTAGACCTCTATTTCGAGCGTTTCATCAATAAGCACCGGACGAGTCCGCCGGATTTTGATATTGATTTTTCCTGGGATGAGCGGGATGACATCATCGATTACATCTTTAAGCGCTATGGGGCGAAGCACGTGTGTTTGCTGGCCACCTATGTCACGTTTCGAGATAAGTCCATTTACCGGGAGCTGGCGAAGGTGTTTGGTCTTCCCAAAGCCGAGATAGACGCCTGGCTCGATCCCGCGACCGCGATGCGGGAAGTGACGTCCGAAATACAGGCGCTGATTGTCAAATACGGCCAACTCTTGCTCGATTTCCCTAATTACCTCAGCATTCACGCGGGCGGCATCCTGATTTCGGATGCGCCATTATCCGCTTACACGGCCTTGGAGGGAATGCCTAAAGGTTTCCCGATTTGCCAGTTCGATATGTACGTGGCAGAGGAGATCGGCTTTGCGAAGTTTGATATTTTATCCCAAAGAGGCCTCGGCCACATCAAAGAGTCCGTCGACATCATCCGTGCAAACCGGGGAGTAGATGTCGACGTCCACCGCGTGCAGGACTTTATGAAAGACGAAGGCGTGCGCAAACAGTTGATGCGCCACGAGACGATGGGCTGTTTCTATATTGAATCGCCCGCAATGCGTTCGCTTTTGAAGAAACTACGTTGCCAAGATTACATTACCCTAGTCGCCGCATCCTCCATCATTCGCCCCGGTGTTTCCTCATCCGGGATGATGAAGGCCTACATCGAGCGTTTCCACGCCCCAGATTCCTACGAACCCGTGCATCCGCTGATGGGGGAGCTGATGAAGGAAACCTATGGCGTGATGGTCTACCAAGAAGATGTGATCAAGGTGGCTCACTATTTTGCGGGACTGAGTCTCGCGGAGGCCGATGTGCTTCGCCGCGGGATGTCAGGTAAATACCGCTCTCGCGCAGAATTTGACCGCATTCGTCAGGCTTTTTTCGAGAATTGTGCCGCAAAAGGCTATCCCGAAGCCGTTTCACGCGAGGTGTGGAGGCAGATGGAGAGCTTTTCGGGCTATTCCTTTTCGAAGGCGCACTCCGCATCATTTGCCGTAGAAAGCTACCAAAGCCTCTATCTGAAGACTTATTACCCGCTGGAATTTATGGTGGCGGTGATTAACAATTTTGGGGGATTCTACCGGACCGAATTTTACGTGCACGAGGCGAGGCGCTGTGGCGCGGAGGTGGAGGCACCAGAAATTAATGAGAGCGAATACCTGACCCGAATCGAAGGCAAGCGGATTTATTTGGGCTGGGTGCACATCAAGGGGCTGGAGAAGCGGGTCATCCAAGAAATACTCGAGGCGCGGAGGCAGTCTGGGCCTTTCCGCTCCTGGGAGGATTTCGTGCACCGCGTGTCCATCGGGCTGGAGCAATCGATTCTGTTGATTCGCATAGGCGCTTTTCGCAATCTAGGTCAGGCGAAAAAGCCCTTATTATGGGAAGCGCACGCCCGTTTCCAAGGCAAAGTGTCTACGGTAGTATCGATGGAGATGTTCGGGGAACTTTCCCCAGACATCGGCGTTTTGCCGCCGCTTATCCACGAACCCGAGGAGGATGCTTTTGACCAATGGGAAATTCTCGGTTTTCCTCTCTGCTCGCCGTTTTTATTGTTAGAGGAATTACCGGAGACTTTATTGAATGCGGATTTGGTATTGCCTAAAGGCGATATCATCGGCTACCTCGTCACCTTGAAGTCCACTCGAACGAAGCAGGGGGAGCGGATGTATTTTGGCTATTTTGTGGACCTGCAAGGCGAGTTCTTTGATACGGTCCATTTCCCCTCTGACCTGAAGAACTATTCTTTCCGAGGTAGCGGAATTTATTGGATGCAGGGCGTTTCGATGGACGATTTTGGCCATAGAACCCTGCGCGTGCAACAATTGCGGAAGTTAGCGTGGCGGGTGGATCCGCGGTATTCATAATTTCAAAGACCAAAGTTCAAAGTTCAGAGGTAGTCAAGAGGTCGCCGCAAGCGGCCTAGTCGTCACTTCGTGACTTAGTCAAAAAAACTACTTTGAACTTTGACTCCGGACTAAGTTGCGCAGCAACGACTAAGACGCAGTCGACTAAGTCCGCAGGACGACTAAACGACGTAGTCGTGACTGCCGCTCGCGGCGCGTAAACCTTTTTCCCTTATCTTGCGTTATGCTATAAAATATAATCACATGAAAAACATTCTAGGATTAGTACTCGTATTCATGAGCCTGCAGGCTTGTGGACAACAACCCAAACAAACGCCTACACAAACGATAGCAACCACAGCAACGAACACGATGGAAAATTTGCCTAAGACAGAAGCCGAATGGAAGGCTAAATTAACAGAAGACGAATATTATATTTTACGCCAAAAAGGTACAGAACAGCCCTACACTGGCAAATTCCTAATGCACAATGAGAAAGGGATGTATACCTGCAAAGGTTGCGGGGCACCACTTTTTAGCTCAAATTCGAAGTTTGATTCGCATTGCGGCTGGCCTAGTTTTGATAAAGAAGTCAAAGCTGGAGTTATCAAAGAAACCGTAGATAACACCCTAGGTATGCGTCGTGTCGAAATCACCTGTGCTAAATGCGGAGGCCACTTAGGCCACGTGTTTGACGATGGTCCTACAGATACAGGGTTGCGTTACTGCGTAAATTCGGTGTCGATAGGGTTTGAAGCGGTGAAAAAATAGAGTATAGATAAGAGAGTATAGAGAGGAGATGGTGGTGAATGGTAAATGTTTCCTTCGGACTATTTCCCTCCGGACTTTACACTGTCTACTGACTACTGTCCACTGCCCACTGACTTGTCTAGTTCTTCTTTCCCAATCAACCCCACGCTAGTCCAAGTCTTAACCCCGTTCTTGTACATTTCTAAATAGGGAATCGATTCGATTTTCTTTGCTTTAGCTAATTCTTGGTTTTCATCCACGTCGATTTCGATCAATTCGACTTTCCCGTTTTGTGCTTTCACCCATTCTTTCAAAATAGGGCTTAATTGCTTACATGGGCCGCACCAAGTGGCGTTATAATCGATGATGACCATCGGTTTACCTTTGATTTTTTCAGCAAAACTAGCCTCTGTTAAACCTGCAGAGACTACAGGTGATTCTTGATTTGTAGTTGTTTCCACTGGCTTTTCTTTGGAACCACAAGAAAATAATAGTCCAACTATTACGAATGAATATAATACGTTTCTCATTTTGAATGTTGTTTAATGATTCCTTCCAAAGTACTCGCAGGAATTATTCCTGATTGTCGCCAAACCGACTTGCCATCCTTAAAAAGAATCAAGGTGGGAACGGAACGGATTTGGAATTTATCTGCTAAGGTACGATTCTTGTCGACATCAATTTTAATGATTTTCGCAGAATCTCCAATTTTAGACTTCAATTGTTCTAAAATAGGCTTCAATTGCTTGCAGGGGCCACACCATTCAGCTGAAAAATCAACTAAAACGGGTTCTGGCGATTTCAATAGTTCGGCGAATTTGCTCATAATTGTCAGTATCTAGTAGTCAGTAATCAGTCGCTAGTCGCTAGTCCGGACGGAATTATAGATTAGAGATAAGAGAGTAAAGAGTAAAGAGCAGAGAATATATCATTTACCATCCACCATTTACCATCCACCATTTACCATCCACCATTTACCATCCACCATTTACCATTCAAAATATCTCCTCTCTCTACTATATAATCTCTTATCTCAAGCTGCTCCACGCTCCTCCATTATACACTTGCGTGTAACCCGCAGCTTGAAGTTGGCGGCGAGCCATGCCACTGCGACTTCCAGAGCGGCAACAAGTTATAATAACCTGATCCTTCTTTAATTTGTTCAAATTAGAATCTAAAGTTTGTAGGGGTAAATTGATGGCGCCCTGGATATGGCCATCTCGAAATTCTGATGGGGTACGAACGTCTACAAGTATTGCACCGTCTGCTAAAAGTGCTTTGTAGTCTACTTTAGGGCCAAAGCCAAATAAATTCTTTAGTAATGATATCATGATTTTGGTGTTAATTAAGGCAAATATAGTTCGGTGGATTTAGCTTAATCGTGACATTTGTCTCTAGCGTTTTAGGAAATTTCTACTATCATTGTAAAATGAAAAACTTAAAAAATATGAAAAAAACAATACTGGTAACCTTATTTGTGGCTTTGTTTTCCTTAGGAGCAAATGCTCAATCACACAAAGTAGTCGTTCAATTAAATACTTCGGATACCTTGGTTTGGCACGGAGCATTGAAGAATATCTCTAATCTTCAAACTGCATTAGGGCCTAATACGCAAATCGAACTAGTAGCTCACGGTTCTGGTATAAGTATTTTAATTGATGGAAAAACAACTCAGAAAGCTAAAATCGCAGAATTAGCTGCAACTGGAGTTTTGTTCAAAGCATGTGAAAATACTATTCGCGAGCGTAAAATTGATCGTACTACTATTTTAAATCAAGTGGGAACGGTTCCTTCTGGGGTAGCTGAGGTTGTCCTCAAGCAAGAGGCCGGTTGGGCTTACTTAAAATACTAGACTAAATTAGATCGATTAAATAATAAAGCCTGTGACTTCAATCACAGGCTTTATTTATTCCAGGGTAAAAATTTAGGGGTTTGTTTATCTAAAAGCTGAGGCTCTTGTGTATTTAAGCATTTTCCATTTAATACGCTTTCGTAAGCTTTTAGGTATTTTTTAGCCATACTTAACGCATCAAATACATCTCGTGCATAGGAATGGCAATCTTGTTTGTTATAATCGGATGCGTGTGAAATAGCCTCTGCCATTTCTTCTTGCTGGTCACTTAAAAATCCAAATTCAGGTGTAATTAATTCAGGTATAGAGCCATAGGGAGTAGCAAATACCGGACAGCCAAAATAAAGGCTTTCTGTTATAGCCAGGCCAAAGGGTTCATTCCAACGAACTGGAAACACTAAACCTTTAGATTCGGAAAGTAAATCCAGTTTTTGTTGTCCTCCCACAGTTCCATAAAACTGTATGCGTGAACTCCAAGTCATCCGGAATCCCATTTTTAGATTTAATCTTGTGCCACCAAGTACGGCAAGTTGTTCATTGGGGCTTTGTAAAATAGTATCGATAGCTCCTTGTACATTTTTAACGCGCCATGCCGCCTTACCTAAAAAGTGAAAATGTGTCCGATTTTGAGATAAATTGGGTTTCCCATAGTCACTCCAATCTAATCCATTGTGTACAAATGAGTCGGATCCATACCTATTAGCCTGGTTTTTAGATACAAAAATGCTATTAATATTGAGTTTTATATCTCCACCAAAATTACCATGAATGGTGACAACGTACGGTTTGGATATCTCCCCTAAAGGCGTATGATTAAAGTGGACAACATCTACCGATTCCGGAATTTGTTCATTAACTGATAAATGGGGATTCCATGTTAATACACTTGCAAATGGACATGTCGAACCTTGAGGTACTAAAAAGGTAATTTGGTGACCTAATTCCTTTAAGGATTTAGCTAAGCCCCATATTACGCGTTCAGTTCCTCCATAACCAGTTACGGGTATTTTCTGATCATGAACGATTAAAATGTGCATTTTGCTCTGAATTAAAGTCCCTAAATTACATAATTCCACCCTATTTTAATTGCTAGAATTTGATTAAGATAGGTAATTCGTCGATAGAGATATTTCAGTTAACTAGTATGCTTGTGATGAAAGTCACAGTAGAACAATGAAATAAAAGATAATTTCGTATTAAATTACGTTCGTATGGCTTTATCTAATTCATCAGGCAAATCTTTATTCTCTACCTTTTTATATCTACTTCTTGTGGCATTGGTAGGTTTATTTTCTTTTTTAGTATTCAATCAATTTGATTATTCCAAAAGTCCTAAAGCTGATTCTACCGCTGTTTATGCCGCTCCTGATTCCAATTTCACTCATTTATGGACAGCGCCATCTGACTGGCGGATGATGTATTTGAAGCCGGAGGAGAAAGCATTAGTCGTTTATGGTCGGGAATTAATTGCTCACACGTCTGAGTATTTAGGGCCAAAGGGTTCAGTTAAAGCTATTTCAAATGGAATGAATTGCCAAAACTGTCACTTAAATGCTGGTACTCAACCTTGGGGAAATAATTATTTTGCGGTTCAATCTACTTACCCTAAGTTAAGAGCTCGCTCAGGAACGAAAGAAAATAAAATTAAGCGAGTGAACGATTGTTTCGAACGAAGCCTAAATGGGAAAGCATTGGATTCTACGAGTCGCGAGATGAAGGCGATTTTGGCCTATATTAAATGGTTAGGCTCCGATGTCGAAAAAGACAAATCTCCTAAAGGTTCAGGAATTTTTAAACTAAAGGGAATGAAGCGGGCATGTGATCCGCTGAAAGGAGTTGAGGTCTACGCAGCCAAATGCCAATCATGTCACCAAGCAGACGGTGGTGGTTTGTTAGCGGAAAATGGGAAATCTTATACCTATCCACCATTGTGGGGGCCGCATAGCTATAACACAGGAGCTGGCTTATACCGTATTTCAAATTTTGCTGGCTATGTGAAACTCAATATGCCTCAAGGCACTACCTATGAAAAGCCACAACTAACGGATGAAGAAGCTTGGGATGTGGCAGCTTATGTGAATTCAATGCCGCGCCCAACAAAGGATTTATCGAAGGATTGGCCTAAAATTTCGAAGAAACCCTTTGATCACCCTTTTGGCCCTTATGCTGATCCATTTACGGAGCAACAGCATAAATACGGACCATATAAGCCCATTAAGGATTGGGCTGGAAGCCATAAATAGGTTTAATCCACATATGTTTCTTTAATGACGGCTTTGCAATTCATCATTTCGGTTGAATTCAATTTCCCAAGAATTTTCAGTAGGCGACTTCTGTCAACCGTTCTAATTTGATCCAATGCAATCATTCCTTTGGTTGAATTCAACTCAACTGCCACTCTTGTTGGGTAATTCTTTGTATTCGTTGTCATAGGAGCGAGAACGATGGTTTGTAAGTGTCTATTCATCTCATCTGGAGAAATGATGACGCAGGGTCTTGTTTTCTTGATTTCACTGCCAATTGTCGGATCAAGATTTACTAATACAATGGCGTATTGTTTTAATTCCATTCCTCTAAGGTTTCATTATCAAATACGTCATCAATCAATAATTGATCATCCTTATCCCTATGCATTTGACTAAATGCCAAATCCCAATTCTTTCTTGGAGATTCCATTGGAATCAGAATAATTCGGTCTTTCTCTAAGATGATCTCCACTTTATCGTTGATGTTATATTTTTCCAAAATGGATTTGCTTAACCTTAGCCCCTTCGAATTTCCAATTTTTATGATAGCTACTTCCATGATTTCAAATTAAATTGTAATTACAAAGTTATTACATTATTTCATTTTTATGGCTAGGCATTGGCAATTTATATCTTAGTTTTAAGTCTGCCTATCAGCTTTTTGATATTTTTCTTAAATAAAAAAGGATGCCGAACCTAATCGACATCCTACTCTTTACTCTATTCTCTCTACTCTCTACTCTATAATCTCTAATCTATTAATGCGGCAACTTATCTCTAAACTTCCCATACACCCAAGTACCAGCGATTGAGCTTAAAATCACCACCGAAATGGCTAAGACTCCCGTTCCTAATTGAGCAAACAGGGGACCTGGGCAAGCGCCTGTAACAGCCCATCCTAATCCAAAGAGTAAGCCACCGTAGATTTGGCCCAAATTAAACTTCTTATCCGAGAAGGTAATTTCTTCTCCGTGAATCGTCTTTACCTTGAATTTTTTTATGAGGAAAACGGAAATAGCACCCACAACCACAGCTGTACCTATGACTCCGTACATGTGGAAACTTTGGAGACGGAACATTTCCTGAATGCGGAACCAGGAGATGATTTCTGCTTTCACGAAAACTACGCCAAAAACAATCCCCACCCCCAAATATTTAAAATTATACCACCAGGGGTGGTTCAAATTTGACTCATTTAAACACATCGTGTCCAATGACCTAACTTCATAATCTGTTTCTTCAGTTTTCATGAGATTAAAGAGCTAAAATGTAAGGTAAAATAAAGTTAGCCATCACAAATCCGCCTATCATAAAACAGATGGTAGCCACTAAAGAAGGCCATTGCAAATTACTGAGCCCCATAATGGCGTGGCCAGATGTACACCCACCTGCGTAACGAGTTCCGAATCCCACCAGGAATCCACCTACTACCATCATAATGAATCCACGTAAAGTGAACACATCGTGAAGTTCAAATAATTGCACTGGCACCATTCCTGAGAGGTCTGTGATGCCATAACCAGCTAATTCCTTAGCTAATTCTGGGTGAATTAGGATAGGAGCATCTGATCCTAAAAATTGTGCCGCTAAAAATCCTCCGATAAATATTCCACCAATGAAAAAGAGATTCCACGATTCCTTTTTCCAATCGTATTTGAAAAAGGGAATGTCGCTCGGAATACAGGCTGCACATATATGCCTTAAGTTAGAAGATATTCCAAAATGTTTATTGCCTAGTAGTAATAGGGCAGGGACGATAAGTCCAATGATAGCTCCAGCTACATACCAGGGCCAGGGGGAGGTTATATTCATATTAGTTAAAAGTTTTTAGTTTTTAGTGGGCAGTGGGCGGATGTCAGTGGGCAGTGGTCGGTCCGGAGGGAATGAGTCCGGAGGGAATTAGTTCGGAGGAAAAATTCATCATTCACCATCTACCATTCACCATTTACCATTATCTCTACTCTCTGCTCTCCTCTCTCCTCTCTCCTCTTTCTACTCTACAATAGCGTTGAAGGACAAACATAATCAGAAACTTGGAACTTGCCTGACTCCTTGATCGCTTTGAAACCACCATTTACATCAATTAAATTATCATAGCCACGTGCTCTTAAGGTAGAGTTAAAGATCATGGAACGGTAACCACCTGCACAGTGTACAAAGTAAGTTTTGTCCTTGTTGATTTTTAACATGCTATCATTAATGAAGTCCAAGGGCTCATTTTCTGCATCAATCACATGCTCAGAAAGGTATTCGCTGTTTTTGCGAACATCTAGAATTTCGCCTTCACCTGCTTTGACACGCTTCCATAATTCTTCTGCGTCAATGGATTCAATGGTATCGATTTCTTTTCCTGAGGCTTTCCAAGAAGCAAAGCCACCTTTCAAGTAACCGATGGTGAAATCATATCCTACCCGAGCTAAACGTGTGATCACTTCTTCTTCACGACCTCCGTCCGTTACTAAAAGGATTTCTTGTTTGATGTCTGGAATCATAGCACCGACCCAGGGAGCAAAAGATCCATCAATACCGATGTTAATCGAATTAGGGACAAATCCAGCTGCAAACGTTATAGGATCACGCGTATCTAAAATTAATGCGCTTGTTTCGTTTGCTGCTGCTTCAAATCCCTCAGGACTTAAGGCATGTTGGCCACGCTCTAACACCTTATCGATTGAATCATATCCTTGGATGTTCATCAATACGTTCAATGGAAAATAAGCAGGAGGAGCAACTAACCCGGTTAAAACCTCTTTTGTAAATGCCTCTTTAGTTAAAGCTGGATTTAGTGCGTAGTTCGTTTTCTTTTGGTTACCTAAGGTATCCGTAGTCTCTTTGCTCATGTTTTTTCCGCAGGCAGAACCAGCTCCATGTGCAGGATATACGATGATATCATCTGCTAGAGGCATTATTTTAGTGCGCAATGAGTCGTATAGATGACCTGCTAATATTTCTTGTGTTAATTCAGCCACTAATTCTTGTGCCAAATCTGGACGTCCCACATCCCCAATAAAAAGGGTGTCACCTGAGAACAGGCTTGTTTCTTTTCCGTTTTCGTCGATTAAAAGGAAACAGGTTGATTCCATGGTGTGGCCTGGCGTATGAATCACGCGAATTTTTACCTTACCTAACGGAAATTCTTGACCATCAGTCGCTGAAATACAATCAAAAGCACAAGCAGCATTGGGGCCGTAAACGATAGGGGCACCTGTTTTGGCAGACAAATCAATATGCCCTGAAACGAAGTCCGCATGGAAGTGTGTTTCGAAAACATACTTAATCTGAGCTCCATTGCGTTCTGCTTTCTCGATGTAGGGCTGTACCTCACGAAGTGGATCAATGATCGCCGCTTCGCCATTGCTTTCAATGTAGTAAGCACCTTGTGCTAAACATCCGGTATAAATTTGTTCTACTTTCATCATATTAGTTCATTGGGAAGGCTAATTGTTGGATTAGAATATAAATTCCCATCACTAAAACGAACCAGCCGAATCCCACTTTTAGTTTGTCTCCGTCTACTTTTTTACTCAAAATATCGCCGAAGAAAATTCCGACAATGGCTAAACCTGTCACGGTAAGTAATAAGTTCCAATCAATTACTGCTTGGCCTAAATCCCCTGTAAATCCAATCAAAGATTTTGCCGCTATAATTAATAGAGATGTTCCAATCGCCTGTTTCATGGATAATTTAGATAACATGACCAGGGCTGGGATAATTAAAAATCCACCTCCAGCACCGACTAGTCCTGTTAATATTCCTACTACCGCACCTTCTAACAAGATCATTGGGTAATTGAATATTTGTTCCTCGGGAACATAAGTGCCTGACTTCTCTTTCTCACATTGTTCGCATTTTCCTCTAATCATGGAAATAGAAGCAGCTACCATCAGAATTCCAAATAAAACCATCATCAAGATGGACTTAGTCACTATGAAATCACCTAATGAAAATACCTCAGATGGGATTAAGGGTACAATAAATTTGCGGGTGGCAAATACCGCTGCTATAGAAGGAATGCCGAAAATGACAGCTGTCTTCACATTAATTAGTCCTTGTCGATATTTCGGGATTGCACCTATCAGCGAACTAGCACCCACGATAAATAAGGAATAGGCAGTAGCTAAAATTGGATTTACCCCAAAAAGATAAACGAGGACCGGAACTGTTAATATGGAACCGCCACCGCCTATGAGTCCCAATGAGACTCCGATTAGTAGGGAAGCTAGATATCCAATAATTTCCATGCGATGACTTATTTTGTAGGGCAAAGATCACCTCTAAATTATAGATAATTCGTGATAATTATCACATCCTTAAATCCACAATCTCAATCTGGTTTTTATTGATTTTGACATAGCCTTTCTCTGCTAATTTCTTCATCAAGCGGGAGATTACCTCGCGGGAAGAGTTTAATTCTTGAGCAATATCGGTGAAAGAAGCCTTTAATATATTCGTTTTCAAGCTTTTTTGGTGTTGTTTTAAGTACCAAAGCAAGCGCTCGTCCAGATTTCTAAAGGCGATTTGATCTAATGTATCGAGTAATTCTTCGAAACGAGAGCGGTAGGTCTCGAGCACGAACTGGTACCAGCTTTTATATTTTGTGGCCCATTCGTCCATTAATTCGGCAGGAATGGCGATGACTTCGGTGTCTACGAGGGCTTTGGCCATAATCTGAGACGATAATTGCCTCGCCGCGCAAGTCATTGAAATGGCGCAAGCTTCGCCAGGGTGCAGGTTGTACATAAATACCTCGTTTCCCTCTTCGTCTTCCCGGAATACTTTGATAATCCCTTTCGTTACCAAGACAGCTGATCGAATGGATTGACCTGTTTTCATCAAATAATCGTCCGCTTTGAATTTACGAACGACACCTACTTGTTGAATCTTTTTACTTAATTCGGGCTCAAATTGATTGAATAATTCCATTTTAGTAGGTGATAACTGCTTGTGTTTCTAGGCTTTCATAGGCGGCATCGATGACGCGCATACTGGCGATTCCATCTTCTCCAGGTACAGCTGGTGCCGCTCCTGATCGCAAAGATTGAAAAACGTTTTCATAGAATGCCATATACTCTCCTTTTTCAGAAGGCACGCGTTCAGGACTGCTTCCGTCCACATGTAATAATCCATATTCACTTGGAGCGTCCACTCCCCAGTTTTCTCCCATCGGAACATGTCCTTTGTCTAAATCAATCTCTTGACGATCAGATCGTGTTTTGATGAAACTACCTTTCGTTCCGTGCAATTGGAAGGCAGGAATGGGTTCTTTGAAGTAGTATCCACTTTTTAAGCGAACGCGTAAGGCTGGATAATACAATAGAATCTCGAATAAGTCGATGACTTCAGTTCCGGGTCTGGTCTTGCGTAAATCCGCGAAAACGTGGGTTGGTTTTCCAAATAGATGCAAGGCTTGGTCAATCAAATGCGGGCCTAAATCAGTCACAATTCCAGCTCCTGGACCGGCGTCTTCCTTGTGACGTTTAGGCGACATGAGTGGATTGTAGCGGTCAAAATGAAATTCCGCTTCCACGATATCTCCTAATAAACCTTCTGAAAGGACCTTTTTGAGGGTTAAGAAATCAGAATCCCAGCGGCGGTTTTGGTAAACAAATATTTTTTTGTTCATTTCTTTAGCTAAATCAACGAGTGACTGAGCCTCAGCTGCATTACAAGTAAAGGCTTTCTCCACCACGATGTGCTTGCCTGCTTTTAAGGCAGCAGTAGCGTACTCGAAGTGAGAATAAATAGGGGTGTTAACGATCACTAATTCGATGGATGGGTCTGCTAAAACAGCTTCCAGTGAATCGTATGAGGCGCTTCCGGGATAGGCATTTTCGATGGTTTTCCTAGAGCGTTCCCAGGATCCCACTAAATTGAATCCAGGATGTAATTGAATGAAGGGGGCGTGAAAAACACGTCCAGACATTCCATAAGATAATAAGGCAGTTTCGATCGGTTTCATGGAAGTAAAAATAAACGAATTAATAGGATAATAATACGAGATGCCTATAAATAAAAAAAGGCCGCCTCGTATTCCGAAGCGGCCTTTTTTACAAGTGTATCATTTATGCTAGGATATTCTTCGCATAAGCCACACATTTTTTCACCTCTTCTACGGCAGTAGAACCAGCAGGAACTTCGTATTCTAACTCGATCGTCGCCGGGAATTTGTATTTGTTCTTTTTCAATAAGGTTAACACCTCTTTTAATGGTGTGTCGCCAGAACCCCAAACTAGGTTGCCTGCGCCATGTTCTTTCGTCGTACGGTCCTTGATGTGCATACTTGTGATGCGATCGTGTTTAGCTTCGATGAATGCAAGTAATGAGGCGGTTGTGTGAGGGGCTCCCACCGCGATATAGTGTCCGCAGTCTAGGTTGATGGAATTGTATTTGTTTTGGGCCAAAGCCTCATCATATACCGTATCCTTCACCTGGGTATGTGTATGGTATCCGAAATAGATTTTGTGTTTCTCTCCCAAAGCGCCTAATCGTTGCGTTTGTGCAGCTGATGGTAATTCTAATGTCACAGATTTAGCGCCTAGCACTTTAGCGGCACGTAATGCTGACTCTACCTCTGCATCGGAGTTTTTCTCACCTAGGGCATTGGGTTTGTAAGCATATACAGAGATTCCTGCGTCGTCTAACATCTTGCGTACTTCTTTGAATTTGTCCATCGAAACAGACTCTCTCCAAGCAGATACCTCTTTTTGGTATGTAGCCATTTGTGCACGTTGTTCGTCCGTTAACGTAGGGCGAGGTTGACCTGGAGTCCAACGCATAGGTACCGGATTGACCGGACGTCCTGCGTAATCCTCAACAGCATCTCCCATTAATTCAATGGCAGAAACACCAGAATCTACACAGTATTGAATGATTTGTTTAATATCCCCTGGCATGCCACGGAAGGAATAAGTAATCGTTCCTACTTGAACGCCTCCAAAAACCGAGTTAGGTTTTGCGAAACTGAAGGAAGAATTTGATGCCCATAAAAGGCCTAAAGAGGCTAAAGAGCCCGCCGCTAAAAACTGGCGGCGTGATGGTTGGTTGTTATTTTTCATGTTAGTATAGGTTTCAGACTTCATTTTACAAATATATCTTAATAATAATATCCTGATAGCTAAATTTTGCGACGAAATCCTACATTATTTTCTATCAGGAATCTTTTTGGCTCATACGAATTAAAACGGCTCTGAGATCGAGGGACTAGGTTGTGAGAACCACTTAGGTCCACCTGCCGTCATATATGCACAATCTTCTAATCGTACCCCAAATTCTCCTGGAATCGCAATCGTCGGTTCAATACTGAAACACATGCCTATTTCTAAAGGAGCTTTGTTTCCACGTACCATATTTCCCCATTCGTGTCCGCTCATTCCAATACCATGACCCGTACGGTGGGGCAGACCAGGTAATTTATAATCAGGTCCAAAACCCGCATCAACCAGCACTTTACGCGCAGCAAAATCCACGTTTTCGGCAGGTGCACCTAATTTAGCTGCCTCAAAACCCGCTTGTTGCGCCTTTTTCTCTAAATCCCAGATTTGTTTTTGTTTCGCACTTGGCTCCCCAAAAACAACCGTCCGCGTAATATCGGATTCATATCCTCCCACACTGCAACCGCAATCCAACATCACCACATCGCCTGTTTTTAAGATTTGTTTTCTCGAACTCCCGTGCGGAAAAGAAGTCGCCACCCCAAAAGTCACTGATGCAAAACCAGGCATCACTCCTTGCTCTGTGTGAGCCTGAGCAATTTTCTGGGAGATTTGACGAGGGGTGCACCCGATCGTTAATGCCGCAATTCCGGCCTGAATGGCCTTAACCGTAGCATCATTCGCCTTTTGCATTAAGGCAATCTCGGCAGCAGATTTAATGATTCTGCAAGGAATGGTGATCGGATCAGCACTAACGAATTGAAAGCTAGCGTCTGATTTTCGCAAGCCGTCGAAGATGAAGAAACGACAGAATTCGTCGATACCTATTTGGCCCTTTTCAATACCTATTCCTTTTAAGACACAGGTAGTCAAGGCAAAAGGATTCTCATCTTCCTCCCAAATGGACACCTTGGTTCCCGCAGGTGCAAGCTCCAGGAATCGATCCTCCTCAAAAGCCGGACAAATAAAATTAATTTCTCCCTTAGCTGGAATGATCGCTAACATCGAGCGCTCGGAAGGATACCAGCTGACGCCCGTGAAATAATTCAGGTTGATCCCCGCATCTAAAATGATCGCTTGAATGTTTTTCTCCGCCATTAATTTCTGTGCCTTAGCCACGCGCATTTTGCGTTCTTCGGCACTTATAGGCGTAAACTCGATGGGTGCCAAAACCGATTTGGATGATTTTAAAGATAGGGTAAAAGCCAATAGGCCCCCTTTAAGGAAGTTTCTACGTTGCATACCGAAATTTAAAATAAAACATTAACAATAGAAATTCTCCTTGGAAGAATTAACTTTAAAGTCAGAATTTAATATGCGGCTACTTTTTATTCGTTTCTCGGCCATAGGCGACATCGTTTTAGCTTCTCCTGCCTTGCGTTGTGCGAAGCAGCAGATTCCTGATGTGGAGATTCATTTCTTGACAAAGAAGTCCATGAAAGCGGTGACTGAGGCGAATCCATACGTGGATCACTTTCATTATTTTGATAAGGATCTTTCAGCAACGATTCAGGAATTAAAATCCCATGAGTTCGATTACATCATCGATTTACACAAGAATTTGCGCAGTTTGCGAATTCGTAAGGCTTTGGGCGTCCCTTATTTATCCTATAATAAGCTGAGTGTTGAGAAATTTCTATTAACTAAATTCGGAGTGAGTCGGATGCCTGAGCGTCATATTTCATTGCGAAGCGGGGATACGTTAGCCCCATTAGGCGTCAGCTATGATGGAAATGGGCTAGATTATTTTGTTCCTGCTAGCGTAAATGAGCCCGCTTTTTTTCCTAACGGCTATGTCGCATTGGTAATTGGGGCCTCCTTTTTTACAAAGAAATTGCCCTTAGATTCTCTCAAGCTTTTGTGTAGCCAAATTTCGCATCCCATCGTTTTAGTAGGAGGGAAGGAGGAAGTCGCAGATGGTGAAGCTTTGTCTGCTATTGATCCAGCACGTATCGTGAATACCTGTGGCACTTATTCTTTACATGAATCTGCTTTGATTGTTTCTAAAGCCCGAGTTGTCATTTCCCATGACACCGGAATGCTCTATATCGCCTGTGCTTTTGAAAAGAACGTCATTGCGATCTGGGGAGCTACTTCGCCCGCGTTACAGGTAGAGCCTTTAATGCCAAAGGATTCGAAAGCGCTGGTTTTTCAATCCATCGTTCCTGATTTAACTTGCCAGCCTTGTTCGAATTTTGGCACAAAGTCGTGTCCTAAAGGGCATTTCGATTGCATGAAAAAGCAGGATTTACTTGAGATTGCACGGAAGTTGGCAGAAATGTGGAACGCCTAAGTGAATTTCAAACGTTTCAATCTTCCTTGATAAGCCTGGTAGTAATTTTTTTGAGCACTTTCATCTAGAAAAGAACTTCGAATTAATCGCTCGGTCTCTGTTGAATTGGCTAGCATTTGGGACAGAATGCGCTCCACCATCTTTTCGGGAATGTTAGCCAGTTTACCTAACTGTAGAAATTGGTTCAATATTTTGCCTTGGTATTGAGCTTTAGGGTATAATCCACCACGCAAAGCAAAATCAATTTCTGCTTGATGCATCTCCGTATTTAATAGATCATAAGCAGGACTCAGAATGAAATCGCCATCTTCCGTTTCCAGCAGGGAGAAATTCTTTAGATGCGCATCTCCATTCGAGAACAGGTAGTTAAATAGCAGGATTTTAAAAAGTTTAGGAGCTTCGATGGCATAGGCAGGTACGTATTGCTGCATGATTTGGAACAATTCGAGGTAATTGCCTTCGTATTTATAATTTATGCCATCGGATTGAGGTGTTCTTCCTGCCAAAACCGCAAAGTCTTCCTTCGCCCGCTTCCGTCCCGCTTCATCCCGATCAAAACGTTTCGTCAAATAGGCCATTTCGCCCGTATTGAAAAAAATAATTCCATTCTCTGCCGTCTCGATTTGATATGCTTGGCGGGCAATTTGCATCGTCAAATGTTCATTTGCAGGCATTAAGTGTTTATTCCTCCCTAAAGCAGGAATTGGTTTCAGTAGGTACAGCCCGCGTTCCCCTGGTTGAGCAAGGCGCAATTTATTTTTCTCTAATACCAAAGAATATTTTTCCTGAGCTCCTGAAATTGACATACTGGTTCTATTCTCAAAGAAAGTTCCAGCCACTAGTTCAGAAGTCGACGGAGATTCATAAGCAAGCACATGAGCGACTTTATGATTAGCAAAAAGTCGCTGAAGGGCAGAGCGACTGTAGGTTGCATTTCCTTGAGTTAACGTACTTGGACAAAAGAGGAGTTGGTTATACATTTAGTTCAGTGACTGATTAATTGTGATGGCTCCACTCGTATCAAATTGAGCGGTGTGAAGTAGTATGCCAAAATGATCCGCCGGGTCTATCTTCTTGAATTTACAGACCGCCTGTTTGTTAGCACCCTCTGGTAATAAATGAAAAAATACAGGGAAGAGGTGAGGGGATTTGAACTCCTTTTTTGACTTCGGCATGGTCAAACTGATGGCTGGTTTTTCCTTGTCTTCCAGCCATGTTTCCAGATACCGAAAGTGAAAACTTCCGTTATCTAATTGGCTCAAAATTCCCGCCGCTTCAGTCTTGAATAGAATCGTTGTCGACCTCATTTTCTATGTTTGTATTTTTGATTTCTAATTGCAGTTCTAGCCCTAAAACATGGGCTAATTTTTGAATGGTTTCTAGGGTCGGATTACCTTTACCTGCTTCCAGCTGTTTAATCGTTCTTAAGCTGACTCCTGTTAATAAAGCGAGCGTTTCTTGGGTCACTTGCAGTCTAAATCGGCGCTTTTTTAGGGTTTCAACGATGTTTATTTGGTGCATTATAATGCTCTTTTGAATGTTATAATTTCTAAAAATAGCTTATTTCTGATTATTTTGTGCAATATAATGCACTTTTAAATGGAAATGAAGATTTTCGACTTCTTTTTTATTCGTAACCGTTTAATACCTTTTTTTACGAAAAAGATTCTACTAAAATGGAAGTTCTTAGATTCAATTAATCAATAAAAATCCGATCCTCCAAGGTATCAAATACGAATCAATCATACCATAAAAAAGGATCCAGTTTGTCAGGATTATTCTTTCTCTTTTATATAGTCCTTGTGTGTTTAGAAGCCTTTGCAACGAACCCAAAATCGGTACAACATTAGCTCATTTTGAAAGACATAATGAGGGAGTATTTGAATAAAGAAACAACTAGAGACTGACAATAAATTCGCGGCTTTAGGAGCGAGTTTTGGGGCAGCTTTTTGGGGGTATAATTGCATATTAATTTATTGATGAATATGTAGTGATTGATGCTAATTATTTTCGATTACCATTTTTCGCTGGATTGGAAAGATCAAGATGGTAGGGGTGGTGGTTTTAGGGAAGGTGATTTTACACCCCGATGCGGAGAATAAAATGAAGGATGGTTTACTTAAAAATGAATAGCTATAAAAAGGAATCCAAGTGATAAGTGGTTAGGCGGTTTAAGGTTTGGAATTAGCTTTGGTACAGTTGTTTTGATTTACCTGATATTTTGGATGACTTTTTCTGAGCAGTAGTTAAAAACGGTAATTTTCAAGAAAAAATAGTCCTATTGAGCTTTATTCTAATATTTAGCATTTTAGCTAAATAATAAAAGACCTTTTATGTCGATTATTAGAGCCAAGCAGATGTTTAAGTATTTGTCGTTTATTATGAAAGTCAGGCTGGCTAGGCTGGCTGGGCTGGCGTATTTTATCTCTGTAGCATTTGATCTATTAAATACTTGTTCAAATGAACTGATACGAAAACAAAAAAGCCCGACATTGCTGTCGAGCTTCCCAGAGCCTCCTATCGGGATCGAACCAATGACCTACTGATTACAAATCAGTTGCTCTACCAGCTGAGCTAAGGAGGCGCATTTGAGTTCACAAAAGTAAGCCAAATGGATTAAAACGCAAAAGATTGATTGAAAAAAATTAATCTTTTTTCAATTTCTCGAGTTCTTTTTCCGCTTGAGCAATTTTCTTTTCTACCTCAGCACGTAGTTTATCCGAGTTTTTAGACTTCGCAAAGAATTCTAAGTTATTGGTTAACACGGCAATATCATTTTCCAAGGTTTGAATTTTCTTACGCGAATCGGGGGAAGATGATCTTTTCTCTTCTCCGCCTCCATTGTTTGATTCAGAAGACAATGATTTTAATTCAAAACCCCAAGCAGCTAATTGCTCTTTCGGTTGTGTGCGAGCTAAATCAATTAAGGCATTCCACGTAGTTCGGAAACTTTCTTGGATGGCTTTTACATTGTTGCGAGGAACGAAACCGATCGCATCCCAAGCCGCTTTCTTTTGGCCTAAGGTAGCTAGTAGGCTAGGATCCTGTAACATGGCTTCCATTTCCTTCAAAATCGCTTGTTTAGCTTCTAAATTAGCTTCGAATTCTACATCCTTTGCGTTCTTACCTTTCTCGCGGGTTAAATTGAAGTAGGCGTCACAAGCTGCCTTGAATTTAGCATAGATGGAATCCTTTTGTTTTTCTGGCACGTGACCGACCTCTTTCCACTTTTTCTGTGTTTCGATGACCATTTGAGTCACTTCAGGAGTAATGGTGCCTGTTTCTACAATGCCATTCACTTGGTCGATCAATAATTGCTTCGCCGCTAAATTAGCTTTACGTTCCGCATCAATCTTCGAGAAGAATTCACTCTTGTGTTTGAAGAAGGTTTTTAAGTCAGACCAAAAATTTTGGCTTACTTCTTTTCCTCCATCACGTGGCAATCCACCTTTTAAATTATTCCATTGCTCTTGTAGCGCTAATACCGCTTTAGAAGCCTGATTCCATTCGCTAATGTTTGCAGCTGTAAAGTTTGCGTAGTGCTTCATTAAGTCGCCTATCTCGCGTTTTACTTTTAGATTTTCTTCGAAAACTTGCTTTTGAGCATCTTGAACCGCTCTTTTTTGTTCGAAAAGTACATCTAATGATTTCTTCACCCGCGTCCACAGCGTCTCATTATTATCTCTGTTTGCAGGGCCGATATGTTTGTATTCTTCGAATAAATCTTCCGCCTCTTTTAATAATTTCTGTAAAGCACCGCCTTTCGAAATCTCTGCAGCTAAACTTTCTAGTTTAGTGGCAATTAGCTCTTTAGCTTGTAAATTCTTCTTGCGATCTAACTCTAAAAGTTCAAAGAAAATACTTCTATTACTGTAGAAACGATCTACTAAGGCATGATAACTCTGCCAAAGCGTCTGATTCATAGGTCCCTGCACACTGCCTAAGCCTTTCCACTCCTCTTGAATTTTCTTGAAGGCCTTAAAGCTCGCATTCACATGCGCTGGATCTGAATTATCATCCGAATCTACTAATGTTCTTAATTCATTAATTAAACGCGTTTTTCCTTCTAATGCCTTTTCTCTTAATTTTTCTAAATTAGAGAAAAATGCACTTCTCTCAGAACGAATATAGGTCGCAATTCCGTCGATTTTTTGGGAAATTTCATCTCCTTTAAAAGAAAATCCTTCCTCCGA
This sequence comes from Cytophagaceae bacterium, assembly GCA_947494535.1. GTDB lineage: Bacteria > Bacteroidota > Bacteroidia > Cytophagales > Spirosomataceae > Aquirufa. The sequence goes on along the minus strand of CANLVU010000019.1, from coordinate 4,573 downwards.
ATCTTCATTAGCAGCTTTAAATGCGGCTATTGCCTCAGCACGCTCACCTTGTTTAATCGCTTCCCAAGCCGTCTTCACCTCTTTAGTTAATTCATCGACTTTTTTGAAGTTCGCCGATGAGGCGCTCGCTTGAAGAATAGATTTCAATTGCTCATAAAAGGCAAGAATGCTCTCTTTTGTTGCTTTTGAAAGGTCTAAAACCGGAAATTCCACTGCCTTTTCTTCCACTACAGGAAAAACTACCTCAGCTGGCGTTGCCACCTCTAAAGGAGCTACTTCTGCTGTTGCTGGCTCTGCTGCTATGGTCTCTTCCACTAGAGTCTCTTCAACGGTAGTCTCTGTTACTGGAGTCTCTTCGGCTGCTGCCTCTGCTTCTACAGTCTCTTCAACTACAGTTTCTTCAACTACAGCCTCTGCTTCTACGGTTTCTTCAACTGGAGTCTCTTCAATTGGAGTTTCTTCAATAGGAGTCTCTTCGACTACCGTCTCTGCTGCTGGTGTTTCTTCTGGACTAGTGGGAGTGGTTTCCAATTCTTCTGCTGGATTGCTCTCTTCGGTGATCATAATCGTCGTTGTTTGCGTTTTAACTTAAAAGTTTTTCAAAAATACGCTCCATCGATACAGCATAACCAATTTTCTCTTTTAGGTCTGCTATAGAAATGCGCTCTTGGGTCATCGTGTTGCGATCGCGAACGGTCACGGTGTTGTCTTCCATTGTTTGGTAATCAACCACCACACAATACGGTGTTCCAATTAAATCTTGACGGGTATAACGCTTGCCTATGGCGCCACCATCGTCATATGTTGAATTAAAGGCAAATTTAATGCTGTTTGTAATTTCTTGTGCTTTCTCTGCTAAACCATCTTTCTTCACTAAAGGAAGAACGGCCACTTTCACAGGAGCTAAAGCCGGGTGAAAATTCAAGAAAACACGTTGTTTTTCTTGCTCTCCTTCGCCTACCGTCTCTTCTGTATAGGCATTGCAAAGAATCGCTAAAAATAAACGATCGGCCCCTACGGACGTTTCAACCACAAAAGGTATGTAATTTTCGTTTATTTCGGGGTCAAAATATTGTTGTTTTTTTCTCGATAAATCTTGGTGTGCTTTCAAATCGAAATCCGTTCTCGAGTGGATTCCTTCCATTTCTTTAAAGCCAAACGGGAATTTATACTCAATATCCACCGCCGCATTTGCGTAGTGCGCTAATTTATCGTGATCGTGGAATTTCAAGGAAGTAGCCGGCAAACCTAAAGCTTGGTGGAACTTCATTCGTGTTTCTTTCCACTTTGCATACCATTCCATTTCTGTACCAGGACGAACGAAGAATTGCATCTCCATTTGTTCGAATTCCCGCATACGGAAGATGAAATTACGTGCAACAATCTCATTACGGAACGCTTTCCCGATTTGGGCAATGCCAAAAGGCACCTTCATACGGCCCGTCTTTTGGACATTTAAGAAATTAACAAAAATTCCTTGAGCCGTCTCTGGACGTAAATAAATTAAACTAGCATCCTCAGAAACCGCGCCTACTTGAGTCGAGAACATCAAATTAAATTGACGCACCTCAGTCCAATTAGCCGTGTTCGAAACCGGACACTTGATATTTTCATCGATAATGATCTGGCGAACTCCCTCTAAATCCCCTGCATCTAAGCATTTCGCCATCTTTTGTAATAAAGCCTTCGCCTCTGCCTCTTTTCCCTCGTCCTCTAATTGCGCCGCTCTTTCCTCTAATAAGGTATCAGCGCGGTAACGTTTTTTGGAATCCTTGTTATCAATCATCGGATCGTTAAACGAATCTACGTGACCAGAGGCCTTCCAAGTCAATGGGTGCATAAAAATAGCCGCATCAAGACCTACCACGTTGTCATTCAACATGGTCATCGCCTTGTACCAAACTGTTTTTAAATTGTTCTTTAACTCGACACCGTTTTGACCGTAATCATATACCGCTTGCAAACCATCATAAATCTCTGAAGAAGGAAATACGAAACCATATTCTTTCGCGTGTGAAATAATATCCTTCAATGCCGAGGCGGTATCCTGTTTTTTATTTTCCATTAAATCAATTTTTTTCAATCGTAATTAGATTGCAATTTACCGAAAAGAATCAAAGAATGAGGCTTGCAACGTGTTTTTTCTTAATTTTACCCAGTTTTACAACGTAAAAACCAAGATATTGATGAAAAACGTTTCCTTCGCCTTAATTCAGCTATCCTGCAGCTCAAGTGTTTCAGAAAACTGGCAAAAAACGATTAGCTCGATTCGTGACGCAGCGTCCAAGGGCGCGCAAGTGATTTGCTTGCAAGAATTGTTCAAATCGGTCTATTTCTGTTACGAAGAAAAGCAAGATTTCTTTGCTTTGGCAGAGGCGATTCCCGGTCCATCGACAGATGAATTAGGCGCTTTGGCAGCCGAATTAAACGTTGTCATCGTCGCTTCTTTGTTCGAAAAGCGTGCGGCAGGTCTTTACCATAACACAACTGCGGTTATTGATGCAGACGGAAAATACCTTGGTAAGTACCGTAAAATGCACATTCCAGACGATCCGGGCTACTATGAGAAGTATTATTTCACGCCAGGCGATCTAGGTTATCAAGTATTTAATACGAAGTTTGCCAAAATAGGGGTGCTCATCTGCTGGGATCAATGGTATCCAGAGGCAGCTCGTTTAACGGCCCTGCAAGGAGCGGAAGTATTAGTGTATCCAACAGCTATTGGCTGGGATTTAGAAGAAAAAGACGGTGAAATCAACCGCGAACAATACCAAGCTTGGCAAACCATCCAACGTTCTCACTCGGTCGCAAACGGCGTTCCAGTCGTTTCGGTGAACCGCGTTGGAACTGAAAATGGCCAACAATTTTGGGGAGGAAGTTTTGTTTCCAATGCCTTCGGTCGCGTGATTTTCCAAGCCTCTCACGATCAAGAAGAAATTGCTTTAGTAGATGTAAACGTTGATTCGAGCGAATACTACCGCAGAACTTGGCCTTTCTTTAGAGATCGCAGGATTGATTCGTATGGCGGGATTACGGAGAGGTTTATTGATTAAAATCAAAGCACAAAGAATAAAGCACAAAGAATAAAGTTTGTATCGCCTGCGGCGATAATCATGTGAAGAGTTTTATATTTCTATAACATAAAAAGAGCGGCACTTGCCGCTATTTTTATTCCATCTTTATTCTTTATGCTTTGTGCTCTATTATTTAAAAAAGCTGCTCCGTTGATTTTTAATGCGCTTCCAGCCAATTCTCTCCCACGCCAATTCCTGTTTCCATCGCAACGCCTAAATCCATCGCTTCGCACATAATCTTATTGATTTGAGTTTTTAGGTAGTCGACTTCGTCTTTGTGTGCGTCGAACACGAGTTCATCGTGAACGGTTAGAATCATTTTTGACTTTAGGTTTTCTCTTTCGAGGAAATCTTGTATTTGAATCATCGCGACTTTGATCATATCCGCTGCTGAACCTTGGATAGGGGCGTTGATAGCATTGCGTTCTGCAAAACCACGCTCGTTCATGTTCGCTGATAAGATGTCGCGGAGGTAGCGGCGGCGGCCTAAAACGGTTTCGACGTAGCCGTTTTCGCGGGCGTCGGTGATGCTTTGGTCCATAAAGGTCTTCACCTTAGGGAATTCAACGAAGTATTGATCGATGATTTCCTTTGCTTCCGTGCGGGAGATGGCTAATTGTGCGGCAAGTCCAAAAGCTGAAACGCCATAAATAATCCCAAAGTTCACTGTCTTCGCCTTGCGACGCATGTCGGAAGTAACTTCTTCTAAGGGGACGTGGAATACTTTAGCAGCAGTCGCTTTGTGTACGTCTAGTCCGTTATTGAAGGCATCTAACATGGATTCGTCTTTGGAGAAGGCTGCCATGATGCGGAGTTCGATTTGGGAATAATCCGCGGATAAAATCAAGTGGTTTTCATCGCGGGGGATGAAGGCCTTGCGGATTTCACGTCCTCGAACCGTACGGATTGGGATGTTTTGTAAGTTTGGATCCTTCGAAGACAAACGACCAGTTGCTGTCACGGCTTGCATGAAGGAGGTATGGATGCGGCCTGTTTTGGGCGAAATTAGCGCCGGTAGGGCATCCACATAGGTTGATTTCAATTTCTGTAATTCACGGAAATCAAGAATTAAGGAAGCGATTTCGTGCTCGGCTTCTAATTTAGATAGCACTTCTTCACCCGTCATATATTGACCGGTTTTGGTCTTCTTTGCTTTCGGATCTAGCTTCAGTTTTTCGAACAAAATCTCGCCTAATTGCTTAGGGGAGGCGATGTTGAATTCTTGGCCGGCCGTGGCGAAAATCTTTTCTTGCACGGCTTTGGAATCCACTTCTAAGGTCTTCGACATTTCCTGTAAGAAAGGAACATCCAAGTTCACGCCTTCGCATTCGATCGTAGAAAGAACGCGTGCTAAGGGCATTTCTACTTCATGAAGTAATTGAACAGCTTGCGGATTCGTCGTTAATTGCTTGTCAAGGAAGGGTTTTAATTGTAGGGTAATATCTGCGTCTTCAGCGGCATATTCTTTGATTAAGTTTAGCTCCACTTCGCGCATATTG
>CANLVU010000018.1 GCA_947494535.1 Cytophagaceae bacterium | reverse complement strand
TGAATAGCGTGGGTGGAGTGAGTTCAACAACAATCACCACATTGCCTACATTGATTGCTTCTAATACTTTGAGTATTACAAATAATACAATTGATATTGCAGCAAACACGGCAAGTATCACAAGCAATACAAATGCTATTACAGCTAATTCAGCTTCCATTACAAGTAATACAACTGATATTGCAGCAAACACGGCTTCCATTACAAGTAATACTATTGATATAGCTGCTAATACCGCTTCCATCACAGCTAACATTGCAGATATTTTATTACGTGCTACAATTGACTCACCTGCATTTACTGGAACACCTACAGCTATAACGGCTGCACCAGGAACTAGTACGACTCAGATCGCAACAACAGAATTTGTCGCATCATTGGTAACTAGTACCACTGCACCAGATGCTACAGACACTGTTAAAGGTATTGTTAAACTAACCAACGATTTAGGTGGCTCAGCAGACTTGCCTACCGTAAATAGTGTGGGTGGAGTTTCATCATCTACTATTACTACAGTAGCTTCTTCTGTTAACTCTGCTACTTCAACTAATACGCCTAGCACAATCGTTAAGAGAGATGAAAGTGGCAATTTTGCTGCAGGAGTAATAACATCAACATCGGTTAATACAGGAAACTTGACAGCTACTTCTGTTGTTACCAATACATTAAAAGTTACTGGTGGTAGTTATTCAACTACAAATGCAGTATTAACCACTGATGGAACTGGGAATGCAATTTGGAGCAGTAGTGGATTATATACTTTGAATGGTATCTCGGAAGGTTCACAAACTTTTTCTACAACAACAACGGCAACTAGCACTGTCCCTTCCTTTACTTCAAGCGGTACAGTTCATACTTTAAATATTCCTTATGCAGGTGTAACAGGAACTGTAGCAGGTTTATTAAGTAACGATCAATATGAGAGATTGAATAATAAACTTAGTGATGTGTCTGGAGGTCAAGGCATAGAAATAGTAGGTCTAGTTTCAGGACCCATTGGAAATACTTCATATACTATCGAAGTAAGTGCAACAGATGCTACAACAACTGAAAAAGGAATCATAAAACTAGCTGGTGACTTAACAGGTACTGCAGACTTGCCTACAGTAAATAGCGTGGGTGGAGTTTCATCATCTACTATTACTACAGTAGCTTCTTCCGTTAACTCAGCTACTTCAACTAATACACCTAGCACAATAGTTAAAAGAGATGAAAATGGAGGTTTTGCTGCAGGAGCGTTAACAGCTACCTCAGTTGTATCGTCAGGGAATATATCATCTACTTCTTTGACAACAGGGACTTTAAGAGTGACTGGTGGAACACTGGCAGCGGGTTCTGTACTAACAAGTGATGCTAATGGAAACGCAACTTGGGGAAGTAATGGTTTATATACTTTAAATGGTCAAGGTGCAACCACGCATAATTTTGCAACATCAAGCACAGGGACTGATTTTTCTATTTCTAGTAACGCAGCTAGTGGCACCGCTACGCATACTTTTAATTTACCAGATGCAAGCCTAACAAATAGAGGAGTTGTAACAACTGGCACACAAACTTTTGCTGGAAGTAAAACATTTAGTGGAACTACTACAGTAGGTGCACTAAAAGTAACAGGAGGAACCCCAACAACTGTTGGCTATGTTTTAACTGCTTCTGGTACTGATGGAACTGCTGTATGGCAAGAAGCCTCTGGAGGGGTAAATGGCGTAGGAGAAATATCTACTACATCCAATGCTAACGGTGCAACAGTTAGTGGTACCACTTTAATTTTAGCTGCAGCAGATGGAACAAATGGAGGTGTATTAACGAGTGGAACACAAACTATTGCTGGTCAAAAATCATTTAAAGCAGCAGTAACAAACTCGGAAGCTTTTAATGCTGGGTCCGGAACTACAATTGATTTTTCTCAAAGTAACTTAGCTTATACCTTAGCAAGCCCTGGTGCATTTACGTTGAGTGGTATGAAAAATGGTGGAACGTATACGTTAGCAGTTCAAGGAACAATACCTGGTACTGCGACTTTCACCGCAAGTAACCTTAATGGAAAAAGCCTAGGAAATTATCTTACTGTTTCTGGAAAACAAACAGTCTATACATTTGTTGTGATGGGAAGTACATTTTATTATTCAATGGTATCTGAGCAATAGAAAATGAAATTTTTCGGTACCATATTACTCTTATTTTTCTTTGAATTTGCAATGGGGCAAATTCCAGGAACCCCTAACCTGTTAGATAGAAGTCCTTTACCATCAGTTCATACTTTAAGTTACTCATATCGAGATTTGCAATATGCGGATATTAATGCGCACGTAATAAATTCTGGCCAATATACTGTTACTGTATCTGGTATACTTTGGGGAACTAGTATTCCCACTATTGATAGCTATTCATTTAAATCTACAGATGGGGGAACGGGAGGCCCATTTGCAATCCTCGCAGGTCCACTACCTATATTTGATGTAGAGACAATTTATGCTGTTGCCTATGCTACTACAAGTGATGGAAAGACCCATTACGGAAATGTCATAATTATTCCACGAACGGTGGTAAGTCCTTACACTGGCAAAACATGGATGCTCTACAATTTAGGAGCAAGTAACATTGCAATGTATCCACCTGGTACTCCTGATTTTAATGCATATGGTTTTTTATACCAATGGGGTAGAAGGAGTGATAATCATGAGTATGTTTTTGAAGATATTAAATCACCCCAAACTGCAACTGGTTTTTTTGCTCCAAGTTATGATTATACAGGAGCAAATTACGATAATTTCTTCGCTAGTGGTTCGACGGATTGGCTTCAAATCGAAAACGATAATTTATGGCAAGGAGCAAGAGGGTTAAATAATCCTTGCCCTCCTGGCTTTAGGGTACCTACTTCAGATGAGTTTTTTGCTGAAACAAAAAATTTTTCCGAGCAAAATACATCAGGTGCTTATAATTCTTTTTTAAAACTACCAGCCGTGGGATTTAGAAGTGGTTTTGGAAGTATTTCTAATTATAGAAATAGTCATACCGCTGGCAGATATTGGACAAGTACAATTTCTAGTTCTACCAGTAAGTCACTTTCACTTAATATTACAAGCACTACTTTAAATACTTCACAAGAATTTGAAAGAGCAAATGGTGTAGCTGTTCGCTGTATAAAAGGGGAAACATCTAGTGGGGGTACAGCTATTATTTCAGCCTATAGCTTAGGTAGTGCCACTGGTACAATGACGGCTTCAGTACCTGTAACTGCAGTTACTCAAACCATTTCTGCAACAGTGTCTCAGACAGGTACCTATAATTTGGCCGCTATTGCTAATGGGGTAACTTTTAGTGCTAGTGGAACTTTTTCTCAAACCGGTGTTCAAAATATTGAACTTACCGCTTCGGGGACTCCTGAATTGGGAACCGCTCCGGGAACGTTCATTAACTATAATTTAAATACATCGATTCCTAGTTTTACTTTTACTAGAACTGTGCAGGGCTGGTCTACCAATGGTACTGCAGAAGTAAGCTCCTATACGCTAAAAAGTTCCACTGGAAAAATGAATACTGGAATTGCAGTATCAGGAGTCACAGAAACCTTTACCGCAAATGTAGTATCCCCTGGTTCCTATAACCTTAGCACAGCAGTTATTAATGGCGTTAAATATACAGCTAGTGGAACTTTTACTAATACAGGTGCGCAAGACATTGTGTTAACCGCTTCGGGGACCCCTGCAGCAACTGGAACTCATACTTTTGCATCAAATACAACACCTAGTGCAGCTTTTACTAGAACTACCGTAAACTCTGCCTCTAATGGCACTGCTGTTATAGTAGGTATTGGTAGTACTACTCCATTTGGATCAATGTTTGCAGGAGTTCCCATAACTGAAGGCACTGTTTATCAAACAATAGTTGCAAATGTAACAGTGGGTGGGACTTACGATATATCTACGACTGTTAATGGTGTAACTTTTAGTGGTACTGGAATTGTACAATTAGGTGGTTCTAGATCTTTTATTTTATATGCTACTGGGACCCCTACTTACGGAGGATCTTATGACTTTAATACCAACACATCATCACCTACTATTACTTTTACTCGTACCATTAATGCAGAAGTTTCTTCAAATGGCTCAGCTATTCTTTCATCTCCTAGATTAGGTGGCTCTACAGGAACAATAATACATCCTAAATCGGCATCAGGATTCTCACAAACCATTATTGTAAACGTAACAAAAATAGGTACTTACAAAATTAGTGCGGTTGCTAATGGTATAACATATGCTGCAAGTGGTACTTTTACACAAATAGTTAATGACCAAAACATTGAACTAATCGCTTCGGGAACCCCTACAACCACAGGAAATCATAACTTTATTATAAACACAACACCTAATGTTACTTTTAGTAGAACTATAAATTCCGAGTCTTCAAATGGTTTTGCTATTTATACGTCATATACCCCTAAATCTTCCACAGGTACATTGTATTTGGGAGTAGAAGAAAATGGGGCAAACACTCAAACTATTACTGCAAATGCAACGAAGGCAACTTCGTATAATATATCTACAAACACGGCTAACGGTATAACTTTCTCTGGTTCAGGAAGCATCGCTACTGCAGGGCCTACAGATATCGTACTTACCGCTTCAGGAACCCCTCTTGCTTCCGATGTAACAAGTGAGTTTACAATAAATACAATTCCTAGTATAACTTTTAATAGAACTACGGGGGTGGCGGAACCTTCTTCAAATGGAACAGCCATAATATCAGCATTTGTTGGGAGTGGTTCACCTTTTTCATCAATGACAACTGGAGTATTTATTCCAAAAGACGGTACTCTTTTCAATCGACACACAATAAACGTAACGAAAGCAGGTACCTACAATATTAGTTCGTCTGCTAATGGTGTAACTTTTAATAAATTTGGAACTTTATCAGTAGGTAATGGTCAAACCTTTGATATTTCAGGTACTGGAACACCTACTTTGGGGGGAAATACTACCTTTAATTATAATATATCTGGGCCTACTGGGAATAAATTTATTACTAGATCTGTCTCAAGTCATCCTTCAAGCTCTGGAAATAGTCATATATCAACACACAATTCAAGCAGTCCAGCAGGGATAATGACTCTTGGAATTCCTGTATCATTGACAGAAGTTACACAAACCATTAATGTAACTGTAACTAGAGTTGGAAGTTATAATATATCTACTGCCACTAAAAACGGAGTAACTTTTGCTGGAAGTGGAACATTTACTAATTTAGGAAATCAAAACATTGTGCTTATTGGTACAGGAACACCTAATTCACAAAGTGGCAATACTTTCCAAATATCTCAAAATCCTACACAAGCACCTGGTACACCGTTATCATTTACTAGAACAGTTAATGCTCCAACCGGTAATGTTAATGGTACTGCTGTTGTAAGTGAATTCATTTCAATTAGTTCAGCTGGAACAATGACTGTTGGAGTCCCTGTATCAGGTGTTACACAAACCTTTACAGCGAATGTGACAACTGCAGGTTCGTATAATATAGCTACAAACACGCCTAACGGTGTAACTTTTTCAGGAATTGGAAAATTTGATAATATAGGAATCCAAGAATTCACACTAACTGCGTCAGGAACACCAGCAAACGAATCGCCAGGCGATATCTTTAGTCTAAATACAACGCCAACTGGATCATTTAGTAGAACAATTCTATTAAATCCTTCCTCAAATGGGACAGCTGTTATACAAACGTTTTCTTTAGGAGCTTCTGCTGGAAGAATGATTCGTGGAATTCCTGTATCAGGTGTTACACAAACCATTAATATGAATGTTACTAGAATTGGAACGATTAGTATTAGTGCTACTAGTAATGGAGTAACTTTTGCAGGTACGAAAGACGAAACTTTAACAGGAAGTAGAACTATAGTTCTTACTGCTACAGGAACACCAACGGAAACAGAATCGAGTAATTTTATTACTAACACGACTCCTAGCTTTACTTTCTCAAGAGCTACTGTTGAACCTTCTACTAATGGAACAGCTATTATGTCTTATAATTCTACAGGTAGTTCCTCTGGATTCTTGAAAAGAAATCAAGCTGTCGCAACCGGCACAAGTGCTCCAAAAACCATTGTTAATGTAAATGTAACGACCCTAGGAACCTATAATCTTGTTGCAATTACAAATGGATTAACATTTACTGCAAGTGGAACATTTACTAATTTAGGAGACCAAGATATTGAATTTAGAGCTACAGGAACACCTACTGCATCAGGTACTATTACTTATAATACAAATACTACTCCTATTATAACTTTTACTAGATCAATAAACCCTTAACAAATAAAGTATATAAATGAATAAAGTGTTTTTTATTTTATTACTATTGAGCTTCATTGTGTTTAAAACAACTGCACAGAACTTTATTGCTGGAAATTTTTCATCCATCAAGGGTCAGACCATTCGTTTAATGGGATATCAAGGGGCCGAGGTTTATAGTATCGATAGTTCGTTAGTAGATTCGCAAGGAAATTTTGAACTACATTATTCAGATGCAAATCTGGGTATGGGGTATTTACTTACTTCTGAAAACAAACCTTATATGGTGGTATTAGAAAAAGGTAAAGTGCAGTTAACTGGGCAAACACCAGCGGATGCTACTTCTGTGGTTGTTAATAGTGGTGAACAGAATATAAAATTTGTACAATATGCACTAGCCCATGGTAAAAGAGAACAAGCTTTAAGCGCTTGGTTATATTTGAAAAACTTGTATGAGTCAGATACTTTATTTAAAAATCATTTAGATTCTAAATTGTCCATTTCGTCTGAAATAATTAATTTAAATAATTCAGACAATGATTTTTTTAAAAGCCTTCCCGCTGCTAGTTTCATGAATTGGTATTTACCTACTCGCAAAGTAATTAGTGATGTAAGGGCTGTCGTAAATACGAGGCCACAAGAAATACCTGCTACCACAAAGGCATTTAGAAGTATTGATTATGCCCATCCACAACTGTATACAAGTGGTTTATTTTCTGAGTTAATAGAAAGTCAGTTTTGGTTAATTAAAAATAGTGGATTAGATCAAGTAGCAAAGAGTAAGGAAATGAACACCTCGGTCGATTTTATTTTAGCTAGTGTATCTAAAAATGAAAAGCTATACAATGAATTTACCAATTACCTTTTTCAATATTTTGAAAAAAGAAATTTATTTGAGGCTTCGGCACACCTATCATTAAAAGCGTTAAATCAAAAGGAGGTTAATTTAAAAAATTCATTAGCATTTAAGTTAGAGTCTTATCGTAAAATGAAGGTAGGAAATAACGCACCCGAAATTAAATTTAAAGGCGATGTCTATGTAAACAAGAAATTAGTAAAAAATATCAAGCGCTTATCAGATATAAAATCAAAATTCAAACTCGTTGTTTTTGGTGGAAGCTGGTGCCCACAGTGTAAGGAAGAAACGATTCTGTTAAACATGCGCTATGATAAGTGGAAGGCAAAAGAGGTATCAGTGGTGATTGTTTCTTTAGACACAGATAAAAAAGCGCTTGATAATTTTGTTTCTGATTTTCCATATACCCTGGTCTGCGATTATAAAAAATGGGAAACCCAAGCTGCTAAAGACTATTATGTGTCAAGTTCGCCTACTATTTTCTTGCTAGATAGTAATAATACAATTATTCTAAGGCCTCCAACGGTTGCGAGTTTGGATAGTTGGCTAGAAAACAAATAATACATTATTTATGATACGCACTCTCCTCTTCCTCCTTTTATTCTCCGCCACGGCCTTCGCCCAAAACTTTACTTTGGACGCCGTAAAGTCTTTCCCTTTTCCATCGGATTTAGTTCGATCGAAAAAAGGAGATCGCATAGCGTGGGTGATCAATGAGAAGGGTGTTAGGAATGTGTATGTGGCAGAAGCGCCGAATTTCGAAGCAAGGAAGGTGACGAATTACACCTTAGACGATGGTCAGGAGATTACTTCGGTTTCTATTTCGGACAGTGGTAATTGGGTGGTATTTGTGAGGGGTGGTGATCACAGTGCGGAGGTAGATGAGCTAAGACCCGTGAATCCTTCTGGGGCGCTGGTGCCCCAGAATGTCAAGATTTACCAAGTCGCCTTCACTGGAGGCATCGTTTCCATCGTTTCTGAAGGTGATGAGCCGGTGATTTCTCCAGCAAAAGATGATGCGGTGCTGATTCGGGATGGACAGCCTTGGTTAGCGGAATTAGATACGACTTCTACGGATGGTTTTTTAAAAGAGCCCATTCGACTATTTAAAACACGTGGAATGGTCACTAAATTACAGTGGTCACCTGATGGCGAGAAGATTGCTTTTGAAGTTAAAAGAGACGAGCGTTCTTTTATAGGAGTTCTCACGTTAGGAACCGATCAAATTAAATGGATTGATCCTTCTTTTGCCAAAGACACGAATCCCAAATGGTCCCCTAATGGAAAACAATTAGCGTTTATTCGATCGAATGCCTTAGGTGGCTCGATTGATTCGTTGACGAGTAAGAAGAAAAGCTTTTGGAGTATTCGGGTATTTGATATGGAGGCGGATAGCGCGAAGACGCTTTGGTCTGCCCCTAAAACAAGTAAAGGATCGCTGATTTATCCAGGCGGTGAGGTGAAACTTTTTTGGCCTAAAGATCAAACCCTTAACTTCCTATCCTACCACGACGGCTGGCCTCATTTATATGCGATCAACACAACGGCTGCTGGAACAACAACCTCTACCACACCTACCCTTTTAACCCCCGGAAACTTTGCGATCGAGCATGCTAGTTTAAGTGTGGATGGAAGCTATTTCTTATTCGATGGAAATATGGGAACAGAGGCTGTGGATAAAGATCACCGGCATCTGGGAAAAGTCTCGATTGATAAGGCAGATATGCAGGTGTTATCGACGGGTTCAGGTAACGAATGGTCAGCTGTTTCATTGAATACAGAAGGAGATATTGCCTATATAATGTCCTCATTTAAGAAGCTCCCGCAGGTTTTTATATCTCCCAAAAGTGGAGCCCAAAAATCTTTGACAGAAACCCTAATCACCAAAATTTATCCTGGAGACTTACTTATCGAACCCAAGCAGGTCACAATCAAGTCACTCGATGGGTTACAGATATCGGGACAGCTGTATGATAACGGCAATGGATCCGGTAAAAAACCGGCCATCATTTATTTACATGGTGGACCTACGCAGCAAAATTTACTAGGCTGGCATGATTTGAATTACTATTCAGATATGTATGCGATGAATCAGTTTTTAGCCAATTCAGGCTTTGTGGTTCTCTCGATTAACTACCGCTCAGGAACAGGCTATGGCCACGAATTCCAATACCCTAAATTGTCTGGTAACTTAGGGGCTTATGAATACCTGGATGTGAAAGCGGCTGGGGAATGGCTAAGCAAGCAATCGTTTGTGGATGCGAAGAAAATAGGTCTTTTTGGCGAGGCATACGGCGGGTATTTAACGGCCCTAGGATTAGCTCGTGATTCGAAACTTTTTGCAGCGGGAGTAGACATTCACGGAGTGCACGACTGGACAAATGACATTCAAGTAGATAAACAAAATAGGGCACCGGACGGCGAATGGGCAACAGATCTATCGTATTTATCCTCGCCTATTTCGTCTGTTTCCACCTGGAAATCCCCTACGCTATTCATTCACGCGGATGATGATCGGGATATACCCTATTACCAAAGTGTGGACATCATCAATCGCTTGTTAAAACGCAAAGTGCCGGTGGAGACCATGGTCATCGTAGACGATTCACACCACTGGTTGAAATACTCGAATAGCCTAAAGGTGATGAATGCGACGGCTAATTTCTTTAAGGCGAAATTGATGAAGAAATAGTTATTTCCCAATACAAAACTTCCCAAAGATATTCTTTAACAGATCATCATTCGATATCTGCCCCGTAATCTCACCTAGATGATGAAGGGCATAACGAAGGTCTTGTGCGATTAAATCGCCGGTTAAGCCTGTTTGCAAAGCGTTTAGAACACCCTCTAAGGTTTCCTGCGTTTGTAATAACTGCTGGTAGTGACGAAGATTCGTCACTAAAGTGCCGTTTGTACTTACTTGATCTAATCCGACTACGTTTAACAAGTCAGTTTCGAGGTCGTTCAGTCCGTCGCGGTTTTTAGCAGAGATGGGAATTAAATCGGGGATGACTGTTTGAAATGCAGACAGATCGGAAATCTGATCGACTTTGTTCAACAACTTAATCACAGGAATATCTAAAGCTCCAAGTGCTTCCACGCCGGCCGCGAGTCCATCAGGTGTTTCAGACGTCGCATCGGCCATATAAATGACCACCTGCGCTTTCTTCACCCAAGATTGTGTTCGCTCCACTCCTAGTGCCTCGATGACATCCGTTGTTTCGCGTAATCCGGCTGTATCCACTAAGCGAAATTTGATTCCACCTAAGGTCCATTCATCTTCGAGAGAATCACGGGTAGTTCCGGCGATGTCAGAAACAATCGCACGATCCTCGTTTAATAAGGCATTTAATAAGGTCGACTTACCTGCATTGGGTTTCCCGACAATTACCGTTGCGACTCCGTTCTTCACCGCATTCCCGGCTCTAAAGCTGGAAACCAACGGACGGATATTCGTTAATAATTGATTGACTAAGGCTTCTAAATCTTTGCGATCCGCGAATTCCACATCTTCTTCGCCGAAATCTAATTCAAGTTCGATTAGGGAAGCGAAATGGATTAACTCTTCCCGTAACGCGGCTAATTCTTTCGAAAAACCGCCACGCAGTTGATGCAAAGCGGCATTTTGGGCCGCGGCAGAATCGGCGGCGATGACGTCAGCTACCGCTTCGGCTTGGGCTAGGTCGAATGCTCCGTTTAGGAAAGCGCGCTGGGTAAATTCGCCGGGGCGAGCGAAGCGAGCCCCCTGTTCTACAAACAATTGCAAGATACTCTCTTGGATGAAAGGGGATCCGTGGCACGAAATTTCGACTACGTTTTCCTTCGTATAGGAACGGGGAGCAATGTATAAACTTGCGACCACTTCGTCATAGACACGACCAGCAGACTCGATACGACCATAATGAATCGTATGAGAAGCTTGGATGGAGAGATCTTTGGGCTTGAAAACGGCATTCACGATTTCGATCGCTCGATCTCCTGAAAGACGTATCACCCCGATCGCTCCTACCCCTGCGGGCGTCGCTAAGGCTACAATCGTGTCGCTAAAATTCATGTATTACAGTAAATTCGTCAATTTCATCGCGACAGACATATCGCCAGAGATTTTTACTTTTCCGGTCATTACGGCCATCATGGAGTTCAATTCTCCATTTAAAATGGAGGTGAATGTTTCCTCAGTTGTTGAGATGGTGCAATCTGAATCTAAGTTTTCATTCGAAACGGAACCATCACCTCCTACGACAATGATTCCACCTGGGAATGCAAATTTAAATGAAACACCTTGACCGCCTTTTTGGGCAGCTAAAGCAATAATACGATCGTTGATTTCTTGAAATGTCATGTTATATTAATTAAAGCGCAAAATTAAGTCATTTTCATCAAACTACACGTTTCGATGGCAAATTGAGGTAAAATCACAGTAAGTACATTGGTCTAAATTGACCGTTTTTTCAAAGACTTCATCGGAAGATATGAGAGAATCCACCCAATATTTAATTAATTTCTCCGATTCCTGCACGAATTCGGTTACCGATTCGCCTTCCGTAAATTCTAAGGACGATGATATTAACTTATCTTTAAAATTTCGGAAAGAAATAATACCGGGCTGCAAGGAGATACGGTCTAACTCGAGATCTTTCAAGAATTCCTTTCTGTCGGCTGGGGATTTTTGCAATTCCTTCGTCACTAGAAACTTGTACATCCACAATTGAAATAATTTAGCATTCAGTTCTTTTTCCTGAAGTGTCTCTGCTAAACTCTCGCCAGCTTTCACGTCCTTACTTTCCACCTTTCCGGTTTTGTAATCAACGATTCGAAGAACTGAGCCGCCTTTTAAATCCAATCGGTCAATCCGGCCTTTCATTTTGACTGGCCAAATTTCTGCACCCACCGAAACTTCAACCACGGTATTGACTACTTCCTCCACGGATAACAATTGAATCCGATCTTCATACCAGGACGCCGATTCTTCGAAGTAGCTTCCTAATAAGGTTTTGGCGACCTCCTGAAGCACATAATTAAATCCTTTTTCGACCTCGAAATTACCCTCTCGTTCTTTGATCTTATCCATCGCCTCAGCTAACAAGGGAGAAATCAACTCTTTCTTTTGAGCTACAGAAAGGCCGTCTTCCCAGCCTCCTGAAGCAATCATTTGCTTATCGAGTAATTCCAAAACCTTGTGCACCCAGGTTCCGAATACATCTGCCCCCATCTCGTCATCGCGCTGTTTTTCTTGTTGCAGGTTGACAATTTGAGAGAAATAATACTTCAAAGAACAGCTCGCGAACATCGCGACAGATGAAGGAGATAATCCCCGATTCGCTAGCAGCGATTTAATTTCTGCAATCAAATCTGGCGTTTTTTCAATTCGAAGAGCTAATTCCGGATTTTTCACCGCATCCGAACTGAATTTAACGACAGGTTCACGAAGGATGAGTTGAGGATTATTTTTGGCCCAATCATAGCGAATCTGACGTATAAATCGACTCACCTCCGCAGAAGAAGAATCATTCTGTACATAGACCAACATTACTTCTTTAGGCCGTTGCAATAAGCGATAAAAGTGATAACTCGTCACGGCATCCGCTTGTGTAAACGTAGGCAGCGAAAAAGCCGCCATATTCGCAATGTCCACGGGAATTAAACTTTCCCGTTTACGCGTCCCCGGCAAACTGCCTTCATTCAACGAGAGGACAATTACCCGATCAAAATCCAATGTCCGCGTTTCCAACAATCCCATCACATGAAGTGAACGATTTTCAGCCCCCTCAAACGTCATTTTCTGCTGTTGAATTAATTGCTTGCAGAGCGCCTGACCACTTTTGACGGAAATAAATGGATTCATATGCGCAATCTCTTCCAACTTATCTAAGACGGTCAAAGCCTGTAAAATGGCCTGCGATTCCGCATCCCAATCGTCTTTATCTGTTTTGTACAGAATATCCGTTAATAAGCGAATCAAAGCTTTCAGGCAATCTTCGAAAGTGGATGAAGATGGTATAAAAATAGTACCCCCGCTCGGAACTTGTGAGAGATATAAATCTGTCTCTTTCCAGGCTGGAACCTTGACGGAATTCATCAACGGATGTTCTTTCAAGGATTTAACTAAAGCAATGGGATATTTTTCCAAAGGTACCAAGGACCACCACATCTCCATCAAGGAAAACACTTGGGACTTCTTCAACGAATACCCCATTGTGATATTCAAACGATCTTTAAATTCCCCTAAATAGGACAATAAAGAATCCAAAAGGCTCT
Organism: Cytophagaceae bacterium; assembly: GCA_947494535.1. GTDB lineage: Bacteria > Bacteroidota > Bacteroidia > Cytophagales > Spirosomataceae > Aquirufa. The sequence goes on along the minus strand of CANLVU010000018.1, from coordinate 15,489 downwards.
CATCTCCTAAAACCAAAGCCACTTGTTCAAAATCTCCGTGCTCACTTTGCCAAGCTCGGATTTGCTCTAAAGCAACAAAAATCTGTGCTGATGGATTCGCTAAACCGATAATCTCTACCTCTTTCGGCTTTTCTAACAAATCACGCCCCATCCAATGAAAAGGTCCACGAGATAAATAAGCAGAACTTCCCGGATTCGAATAATCGCGTAACCAATTCCCCGCCCGATGGTGCTTGTTTTTAACATAATATTCATCCACATCCCAAAGCGTCTGCGCCACATTCTCCCGCAATAACAAACCTATAATCGTCTCCTCAGATTTGGACAAAGCATTAAAACCAACAAAATAAATCTGCTTAAAACCAAGCGATTTACCCGCCTCTAAAAGCTCCACAAGTTTACGATAAGCAAGCCCTCTATAAGCGGTTCCTTTGGTTTCCAGTCGACTTTTCAGCCGAATATACACCTCTAAAAGCGAGTCGTATAATTTAAAATAGGCCTGCGTATTAGGTGTGATCCAACCATCCGCCTGATCTTGCCCATATTCTTGCCCCCAGCGTTCAATCGATTTTGCCTCCGAAAGAAAGGAAAACAAGGCTGAGGGATCTACTAAATACAGATCCAACGTATCAAAATCCTTTAACATCATCTGACCCCAGGTGACAAAGCGATCAAAATCAACCTTCGAATCTACTTCCTTAAAACAGGCATAGGCCTCCATTAACAGATCGATTGGATCCTCTAAGACAGAATCAGACATCTGTAACGCAAATTCCTCGATTGTAAAGAAGGAAGGAGATAAATAAGGACGATCACCTCGAATCGCTAATTCCTTCTTTAGGTAAAGAATACCCCGTTGCGAGGGCATCACGATGGCAATATCTTTCAACCCTTCCATGCCATGAGCATGGAACAGGTGATCTGCCGTTTTACCTAAAAATGTCTGCATTAGAGATTTACTTTATATCATTCCCATCATTTAGAATCACTAATCAAATAATAACCAGCGAACGCCATAACCAAAGGATTGCGCCATCGCTGGATGTAAATAAGCGGTGTAATAATTATTATTAAGTAATCCTTGAGTCGCATTCTGCATTTTAAAGAAGAGTCTAACTCGATTAATACGCAAGCTTACGTAGGGATCCACTTGTATAAAGGAAGGGATTTCATAGCGATCTTGCAGATGATATTGTTGCATGGCAGGCATGTAGGCATCTGCATAATAGGCAGATTGATGCTGCACATCCACACCAAATTGCATATACAATAATTTCTTGTATTGCACATTTAAAGCAAAAGAGGCATTTGCCACGATGCTAGGCATCCTAATTACGTCGGGGCCTGTCTTTGTATTAGCAAAGACCATGGATGTCCATTCAAATTTGCCATGCTTCCCTCCGGCACTAAAACCCGTGCGAAATACACCAATCGCATCTTTTGCTTGTTTAACATTAGACAAGGTGTCAAAATAAGCATAGCTTGCAATTCGCTGAATAGTGGCCGTTGGGCGGAAATAAACACCTTTCGAGTGCAAATCAAGCGTACCTGTTAACTCATCAAAAAGGACGTTTTCAAGGAATTGATCCCATCGGAAAGAGGCATTATAACTCCAATTTTGGGCGACCGTAGGACTAACAGACATTCGACTAGCTTTTACCTGAAAGAAAGGAGAAACAAAGGTGGCTTGTAACCGATAATCTGAACCCAATAAATACTCTCCTTCCGCCGTAAAATCTATTTTTTCATTGATTTTTTGCTGCAAAAACAATCCTACATAATTCTCTAATAAATTGCGATTTAATCTAGCCATCGGGTTATTCACATCCCAATAACGTTGCTTAAAATAAGTGCGGTAGTTAAATCCTCTAAAAACACCTTTTATGCCAGTCTGATGTGCATAAGATTGCCATTGATTTTCATTGTAAAGTGAATCCTGCTGGGTCTCAAAATTTTTGGAATAAAAGGCATTCGTTAAATTAGCGCTAAAATCAAGATCTCTAAATTTAGCCATCCGATTCTCCACATCAATTCGTTGAAAAAATTGCAATCCTTTGAATCCTATAAACTCATGATAGAAGTGGAACTTGATGAAAGAATCATTTGATTGGACGCCAGAATTAGTAAAAAGCGCTCCATTATCTACATATTTTAAGGCCGCGGTAGGATCTAACCCTTTTAACAACTGAATACCTCCTTGATCCTGAATACCTATATCAAAATAATTCAAATGGGATAAAAGTCGATACCGGTTATTGCGCGTTCTGAAATTAGTTTGCAATAACACGCCCCATTGTTCAGTCAAGGTTTGATTCCCTGTTTTGTATTTCGAATCAGTTAAAAATTTATCTGAAACCAACCTCTGAATCTCAAACCCCATATTCCAAAGTGAATCGACATTACGGGCAAAAGTAAAATTCAAGCGAGTTTGACCGCCTGCGCCTAAATAATATTCCACATCGGAATAAGGAGATTTAGTCTGGTAATATTTAACCTCATCTGCTGCAAATGCATAAGGCAGGTAGGCATTGTATCCCATTTGAGCACCGATTAGATCAGGTTTCTTCAAAAAAAGATTTCTCACCGCAGTACCCTCATTACCCAAATTAGCCGTTAAAAAACTCGATCGTTCTTGAAATAAATACCGGTGAAATAGGTTTAAAGTCGTATCTACTGAATTTTTTGTTACTCGGCCGTTTAATACATCATCCTCCACAAAATAAGACATGGTTTGAGGTCCATAAACCATTTTAGTAGAGTCATCTAAAGCAGCACGCCCTGATTTATTACTATTCGTAACAGATTTTACGGCATTGGGATCTCTAGGTGCCATCGGATCAGGAAAACCATTCCTTTCTTCCGTAGGAACCTGTCCTGCCCTCTGCCTTTGAGCAAACAACGGCGATAAACTACCCAAAAACAATAATAATACTAGTCTATATTTCACTCTGCAATTTAGTTTTTTCCCAACCAGTCCCAAAACTGTTCTTCTTGATCGATGAAATACATTTCCATCGGTAAATAGTAAAGATGATTCGTGAGATTAGGTAACTCCTTCATTTGAGTCTTTAGACGCACATAATCCTTGTAGGTAGTTAAATACCCTTCATCACCTGACATCATTTTGGCCTGCTGTTCTAATTCCAACAACTCGATTTCCGTAAAGCGGTGATGATCCCCATAACTCACTTGTTCCTGTACCTGACCTAAGCTCATCGCATAGTCAAAAAAGGGTACAGGATCTGCTATTCCAGCAATTAATGACCATTTAGTAGGTAAATGTTCTCGTGGTCCTTGTGGTTTCCCATAACGCACACCCGTATAAAAGATGGGCTTTTCCTGTTTTGTATTTCGTAAAACCCCTTGCGCAAAATTAGACTTCTGCTCCTTAGTAAGTATACCCGGACAACGTGTCACGATGACGGCGTCAGCCCGTTTAATTCCTTTAGCAGACTCCCGTAAACGTCCTTGAGGCAGTAAAGTGTCAGCATAAAAGGGCTGAGAAAAGGTCGAACAAATTAAATTAATGGATCCTTTAATGGAACGGTGTTGAAAGGCATCGTCCAATAATAATACATCCACCTCAGGCATTTGCTGAACTCCCTTCACCCGATCTTCACAAACGACTACCTGCAACTTGGGAAATAACGTTTTATAGGCCAAAGGTTCGTCTCCCACCTCTTCCGCCGTCGAATCGACTTTCACCTCCACAAAGCCCTTGGTTTTGCGCCCATAACCACGGCTCAAAACCCCCAATCGATCATCTGATCGCCAGTTTTGGACTAAATAAGTCACCAGAGGACTCTTTCCCGTACCACCCACCGACAGATTTCCTACGACAATCACCCGAGGTTTATCAAACGAGGTAGAAGGCAGAATTCCCCAGTCGAAGAGTTTATTTCGAACATAGGTAATTAAACCAAAAAGCAAGGAAGGAAGAAAGGTGATTATCTGCTTCATATAATAACCTTAAAGCTAAAAATAATACGGGAGGGCACAAAATCGATTATAAAATAATAAATTGCATCATGTCTAAAATTAGCCTCCGATTTCATCCACACGAACTCCAATTTCATTTCGAAGCAGGCACTTCGCGCGGCGTTTTAACGAAAAAGAAATCGTATTTCGTTGAACTATCGGATGGCGTTCGAATCGGTTTAGGAGAAGCAGGTCCATTATTGGGCTTGAGCCCCGAGTTTTCGGAAGATTGTTCTACTGCTTTTGAGAAAGCTTTAGCCCCTTTTCAAGGTTTGGCGTTACCAGTAGACATCCATGAATGGATCGCTGAAATTCCTTTCGATCAACCCTCCTTTAGATTTGCCTTAGAGACAGCACTACTCGATTTTAATAAGCCATTCACTAATGAATTCGCCATGGGTTCTGCTGCGATACCCATTAACGGTCTGATTTGGATGGGAAGCGCTGATTTCATGCGCGAGCAAATCGAGCAAAAACTGCAACAAGGATTTTCTTGCTTGAAGTTAAAAATAGGTGCCATTGATTTTGAGACTGAACTTTCACTCTTAAAAAGTATACGCTCTCGGTTCTCCGCTGAGGAACTCACCTTGCGGGTAGATGCAAACGGAGCTTTTACTCCTTCAGAGGCACCTTTTAAACTTGAGAAATTAGCCTCCTATGACTTGCATTCCATTGAACAGCCCATCCAGGCTGGTCAAATAGAGGCCATGCGGGAACTTGTGGCACTTCAAATCCTTCCCATCGCCTTAGACGAGGAGCTGATAGGCATGAAGGATAAATCCATTGCTTCCTTTATAGATCCGGATTACATCATTCTTAAGCCTAGTTTTTTAGGGGGAATCCAAGCCACTCGAGATTGGATTGATTGGGCATCCCAAAAGGGAAAAGATTGGTGGATTACCTCTGCTTTGGAATCCAACATAGGTTTGCAAGCCATCGCACAACTGACTGGAGATTACAACGTCCAAATTCCCCAGGGATTAGGAACAGGGCAATTGTACACAAATAATTTCAGCTCTGGTCTATCCATCGAAAAAGGAAATATCAGTTTTGACCCAACAATTTCAAGGGAATCTCCTTTTCAAAACATATCTTTGTAAAAATTAAATGAATCCTATGAATACGATTGATGAGGCGATGATTGCCATCTTAGAAAAGCGATTAGAATTAAGCAAATTGAATTACTCGGATGATACTTACGATGACGTAGAGGAGATGCTACACGATTTGGAAGATGATTTCAATGAGAAATACGGAGATCAATTAGAGGATATCTTAGAAAAGGTACACTTAAAGCATTGTCCTGAATCGGATGTTTTATTACCTACGGCCTATTTAGCGAAGAAATTCGTGGAAACGGCTGATGGAGAAATCGAAATCGGTAAAAAAGAAGGAGTTGAAGTGGAATGGATCGAAGATCCCGAAGCGAATGCCCGCTTAGTTTTACTACCCGCTCCCACCCGCGTTTTATTAATGACGCCGAAGGGAATTGACATTGTCTGGGAAGCAGAATAAAAGAAAAGGGCTCAATTTGAATTGAGCCCTTTTTTTATATCCAGTCTATTCCTTTTTTCAATAGATCAAAGGTCTTCTGACCTTCCGGGAAGACCTTCGGATCGTACATATACTCCCAAGTTGCCATCGGCGGCAAACTCATCAAGATCGATTCAGTCCGCCCGTTTGTTTCTAAACCAAACTTCGTTCCTCTGTCGTGTACTAAATTAAATTCTACGTAGCGTCCACGACGAATGTACTGAAACTCTTTTTCTGCCTGAGTAAACTTACGCGAGGCATTCAATCGCATTAAGTGACTGTATATTGGTTCAAAGGATTCACCTACCGCTTTGACAAACTCAAAAACCGTTTCTCTATCTCCTTTGATATAATCGAAGAAAATCCCTCCAATTCCACGTGTCTCTTCGCGGTGTGGACTATAGAAATAATCGTCCGCCCAGGTTTTGTATTTCGGGTAATAAGTCGGATCAAAGCGATCACAAACCGCCTTTAATTGCTCATGAAACCACTTCGCTTGTTCTGGGATGATCATATGCGGCGTTAAATCAATACCCCCACCAAACCAAAACTCACCGTTACTTAACTCAAAATACCGCACATTCATGTGAATAATGGGTACCCACGGATTTTCTGGGTGCATCACAATGGATACCCCCGTGGCAAAGAATTCAACCTCTTCCGTTACATTCAGGCTGGTCACCATCTTCGGATGCAAAGGACCTTCGACAGCGGAGAAATTAACTCCACCTTTCTCTAAGATGGCTCCATTGGCTATCACTCGAGTTCTTCCACCACCACCCTCAGCACGTTTCCAGATATCCTCCTTAAAAGAAGCACCTCCATCTGTCGCAGCTATTCCCGCACAAATTCTATCCTGTAAGCCTTGAAAATAGGCTGCAATATCGTGTTTATTCATTTTATTGAGGAGAACCCGTCGAATCCGACGCGGTTGCATTATCTTCTAACAAGGCATTCATGGAGTCTAATTCCGCATCAGATACTTGAAGTGAATCAGGTAAAGCGTAAGAACCATTCGAACAATCAAAGTCTTTCCTTACTACGCGTCGATCCAGCTTTTCAAATGGCTCAGGCTTGTACTGGGCTAACATCGGATCTTTGACCACTTTAATCATAAAGCGTTTAAAGATCGGCAAAGCCGTTTTAGAACCCTCCCCTAAAGCACCCGTCCTAAAGTGAATCGAGCGATCATCTCCCCCTACCCAAACTCCAGAAATCAAATTATGTGACATGCCGATGAACCAACCATCTGAGTGATTCGAAGTTGTACCGGTTTTTCCTGCGAAAACGCGTGCATACCGATTGTCTTTGGGCAATAAGATATCTCCCTCGCCATATAATAAAGAACTACCCGTTCCACTTTCATGAATGACTCCCTCTAGCATATAACGGACTAATTGGGCCGATTCTTTACGTATTACTTGCTCCATCGTGGGATCGAAACGTTGCAACACCTTACCATTTTGATCTTGAATTTCTTGCACTAGCATCGGTTCTACGTGCATACCCTCATTCACAAAGGCAGAATAAGCACCTATCATTTCGAAGAGATTCACATCAAAAGAACCTAAACCAATCGAGGCTACCGCTTTTAAAGGACTCTTAATACCCATTTTCTTCGCATAATACATCACGGTATCAGCACCCACTTCATTCGTAAGACGAGCCGTAATGGAGTTGATACTTTGGGCCAGAGCACGTTTAATAGGCATCTCTCTACCCGAAAAACCACCATTGGCATTACCTGGTCGCCACATTTCCTTCTCCCCTTTCGCATTTTCTACTTCGATCTCAAATGGCTCATCGCGCATCATATAGCAGGGAGATAAATTTTTAGGTCCATCGATAGCCGAAGTGTACACAAACGGCTTGAAGGTAGAACCTGGTTGACGACGACCTTGTTTTACGTGATCGTATTTGAAGTATTTAAAATCTAAACCACCCACCCAGGCCTTGATGTGACCCGTGAATGGATCCATCGTCATCATACCTGCCTGCAAGAATTTCTTATAATACTGAATCGAATCGTAGGCGCTCATCGTACGTTTCTCTTCGCCCAACGCATTACGAGAATACACCCACATATCCCGCTTCACATCCTTCATATAGTGTTTAACGGAATCAGGGTTCTTAGGGAAACGAGCCGATAAATACTTATAATATTCCGTACGTTTCGCAACCGTATCGATAAAACCAGTGATTTCTTGCCCATTTTCGCCTACCCAAGGGTTCTGGTTTGCCCAGTGATTATCAAAATTCTTTTGCGTGGCACGCATCCCTTCTTCCACTGATTCCTCAGCATAAATCTGCATTTTCGAATCAATGGTCGTTATAATTTTCAATCCATCCCGATACAGATCTAATTCGATATCATTCTTCTCTGCCCATTCATTCAGGTATTTAGCCACTGCGACTTTAAAATAATTACCTGTTCCATCATACGGAGATTCTTCGTTTTCACGCAACTCAATGGGCATTACGGCGAGTGAATCGTAATCTGATTTGCGTAAGTAACCCGCCTTCACCATTTGGGCTAAAACAACATTACGGCGCTTCCAAGCTTTGTTTTCTTGTAAAGGTTTCCCTTTGTATCGCTTCGGATTATAGGTCGTCGTCGCTTTCTGCAAACCCACTAAAATTGCAGCTTCCTGAATAGTCAAACTATCGGGTGAAGTATTGAAATACGTCTTAGAGGCCACTTTAATTCCGTAGGCATTATTACCATAATCCACGGTGTTCAAATACCACAGAATAATCTCATCCTTCGTATAAAAACGCTCTAATTTGATGGCAGTGACCCATTCTTTGGACTTATAGATTAACTTATTTAATCCAGGTATATAGCCCAAAAGGCCTGTTTTCACAAAACCCTTTTTCGTTCTAGTCTTGAATAAATTCTTGGCTAATTGCTGTGAAATCGTACTTCCACCTCCCCGATCGCCGCCTTTTGCAATTCCTACTAAAACTCCAGCCCAAGCTTGAAAATCAATCCCCGTGTGCTCATAAAAACGAGCGTCCTCTGTCGCTACTAAGGCCTTCACTAAATAGGGTGAAATCTGATTAAAATCGCGAATTGGAGTTCTGTTCTCTGCGAAAAACTTACCTAAAAGCACCCCATCAGCGGAATAAATCTCGGAAGCTTGCGATAATTTAGGATTCTGTAAATCATCCACACTTGGCATTTCTCCAGTTAGAAAGAAGAAATTTGTCTCGATGACTAACAAATAAACTAACACAAAGAGAGCTGATTTAGCAAAGAATTTATACCCTCGAACGATGGGCTTGTAATAAGGACTGGTCTTGTCTACTTTGGCATCATAAACGGCTTGAACCTTACGAACTTGCGTTTGTACAAATACTTGACCTAAAACAAGGTAACCAAGACAAAAACTATAGGCACGCTCGCCTAGTACTTTTTTCACCACTGATAGCAACCATCGTCCTAAAACGACCATTTTAGCTGAAATCGAGGCTTTCACCTGAGCGTATGTTTCCTTTACCTTAGTTAGCATATTAGTCGATTTCTAATTTTTCCAAGATACTCATTAAATCAGAAAAATCGCGAAAACCGGGACGGTCTTCTTTTCCTGCGGTTAAACCAATCCCTTGAATAGATGTTTGCTCCACCCACTCGTCTAAATCCTCCTCTGGCACATCTAAACCTAAAATAATCGGATATTGCGCCGCCCAAATCTCAATCGAGGATTCCATTCCTTGCAACGATTCCGGACTATCTCCGGTGAGCAAAAAATGAGAAACATAGGGTGCGGCAGACGCAAATAGTGAAGGTAAATTATCTGTATCGATGTTTACGCGGAGTATTTTCGGTAAATCAATGTCTTGAATTAATACTAAATTCACTTTCGAGTCAATCTCAATCGCGTCTGGTTGATGTGATGCGACTAAAGTTTTTATCTCCTCTGGTTTCAATCCAGCACATTCACCTACAATCTGAACGCCAGCTAACCAGTTTCGAATCTCCATGAATTTCTCTAAAGGCATCGCTAACGGAAAACCCAACCACTCCACTCCCATTCCTGCACAATAGCGCGCATCGGAGAGATTTTCAATGGAACTGACTTTAACTTTCGTTTTTAACATAGACGGCTTTGGTATAGAAGAGCAAAAATACGCTTTGTGCACGTATTTACAAAGATTAGCCTTAACTTGCGGCATAATTTCGTCAGGCATTGAACCTGAGCAGTAAATATGGAGAAAAAAGGAAGAGTCTTAGTCGCTATGAGCGGCGGAATCGACAGCTCGGTCGCAGCTGTTTTATTACACGAACAAGGATATGAAGTCATCGGTATGACCATGAAAACATGGGATTACGCGAGTTCAGGTGGCGATAAAAAAGAAACAGGCTGTTGCTCATTGGATTCTATCAATGATGCCCGTCACATTGCCGTTTCATTAGGTTTCCCCCACTATATTTTAGATATCAGAGAAGAATTTGGTGATTCTGTCATCGATTACTTCACGAACGAATACATTGAAGGCCGTACGCCTAATCCCTGTGTGATGTGCAATACCCACATTAAATGGGATGCCTTATTACGACGTGCGGATCAATTAGGCTGCGAATTTATTGCGACAGGGCACTATGCACAGATTCGTCAGGAGAATGGTCGTCATATTATTTCCAAAGGCGTAGATGTTTTGAAAGACCAGAGTTATGTGCTTTGGGGCGTTTCACAAGAGAGTCTAGCACGAACTATTTTACCTCTAGGCCACTTAACGAAGGCCCGGATTCGCGAGATGGCCACAGAGCGCGGATTCGTCGATTTAGTTAATAAATCGGAGAGCTACGAAATCTGTTTCGTGCCGGATAACGATTACCGAGGTTTCTTAAAAAGACGCGTTCCTGAATTAGAGGAGCAAGTAAAAGGCGGAAATTTCATCGATACGGAAGGAAAAATCATCGGCAAACACGAAGGTTATCCTTTTTATACGGTAGGCCAAAGAAAGGGCTTAGGAAAAGCTTTCGGCTATCCAGCCTTTGTGATTGAAATTCGTAAGGAGACAAATGAAGTCGTGATCGGAAAAGTAGAAGATTTAAACCGCACCGGAATGTGGGTAGGTCAATTGAATCTTCAGAAATACTCAGAAATTCCTGCGGAAGGTATTGAAACCGTAACAAAAGTTCGTTACAAGGATGCGGGAACCGCTGGACATGTAGAGCAACAAGGAGATCGCATTAAAGTCGATTTCGCCTTCGACGTTTCTGGAATCGCACCAGGTCAAGCTGCCGTATTCTATGAAGGTGATGATGTCGTGGGTGGTGGCTGGATCTTAAAGTCTTACCAGAAAGGCAGCGTCTTTGAAAATATCCAATCCTTCCAGACTACTTAATTTTCGTGTGAATGCGGGGCATTTGAATCAGCTCCATATCGAATATTCGCTTCCCGTCTATCTTAAACTGAAGGGCCGTTTGCTCCTGGTGAAAACCGTGCTGACCTGCCGCTCCCGGATTTAAAAACAACATCTGATTGCGATTTTGATCCCTTTTTACCTGCAAAATATGGGAATGTCCACAGACAAAAATCATCGGTATACCCTTCGAAAAAGTCTCTAGTGCGTCGGGTTTATAGGACGAGGGCGCGCCAGCTATGTGCGTCATGGCGACGGTAACTTGCTCGCAGGTAAAGCGAGCGATTTTTGGAAACATATTACGAATTGTCCGGTCATCAATATTTCCATACACCCCATAAACAGGCTTCCCAAAACCCATCAACGTATCAGCCACTGCCACCGATCCCCAATCTCCTCCATGCCAAATCTGATCACAAGCTTCCACATGCGGAATTAAGCGCGGATCTAAATAGCTGTGCGTATCAGAAATAACTAAAATTTGCTGCATTTACTTATGAAGAGAAATCAATTTACCCGTTGAAATCAATGTATTGGATTTCCATTGAACCTTTTCAGATTCAAAGGCTGCCTTCTTATCAGCTGAAATATCCTTCGTTACCCAAGTAGGTGAACCCGCATCTTTCCATGCTGAATACCAAAAAGAGGTCACCCGATGTGACGATTGAATCATACGATTAGGGATGGAAGTCCCTAATTTATCCCCAAAAGCTTGAATAAACTCATCCGTGTAATACCGCTGCATTTTACCATAGCGTTCCACCATCTTAAACGATTTATCCTCTCCTAATGCCTTTCGAACCTCCGTTTCAGCCTTAAACATATCTGGTAGCATCGCGTGTGATTCAAATAAAATCTGAAAAATAAAATCCTGCGGTTTAGCTATGTATTCAGGCACTTTAGGATAGTATAAAGTATAATTCTTCAATTGCGCTTCTGGAACAAGGGATTCCCAAAGCACGTGCATACCCTTTTGGTTCGTTAATTGACCATCGTGATTCTTCGTTGTGTGTAAAGGAACATGCGCATCCGCCACATAATGACCTAAATCTGCGGCATAAAACAAGACCGAATCCCGCATCTCGTTTTTGAAAGCATTCACTAATCTGCTATACACCCGATTCACTTCCCAGGGCACTAAACCTTCTTTGCGTAAACTATCAAAAGAATACTTTGCCACCGCTTGCTTGAAATCATGAGGAATATCCGTCCGGTAATTAGGGCCAAACACGTTCGCATCCATATCTAAATAATGTTTCGAATCCTCTGTCTTATCGTCTTTACGACGCACATCCGGACGAATGGATTGCTGAACGATGTAATCCTGGTTTGCATAGAAAAACAAACCTAAATCTGTAGGTAAGGGATAAATAGCAAGCTGCTGAAGCGTTTTATGAGCTAAAAAGCCCCAAGAAACTAAGAAACCGCAGACAAGAACGAGAGATAATTTGCGCATATTATTTTTTAGTAAGGAATGTTTTAGGAGCGAATCCATATTGTTTTTTAAAGGCACGCGTAAAATAAGCTGGGTCATTAAAGCCTACTTGGTAAGCCACCTCTGAAACGTTCAAGGAACCCTTTTCTAATAATATTCTGGCTTGCTGTAAACGGATCGAACGAATAAACTCGTTTCCAGCTAACGAAGTTAACATTTTCAATTTACGGTAGAGTTGCATCTTGCTCATATCCAAGGCTTGCTCCAGATGTTCTACGTCAAAATCAGCTTCATCTAAGTGCTCAATAACTAGTTGGGTGGCTTTAGAAAGGAATTCATCTTCGAAAATAGGGGCCTTTTGGAGGTCTTGATTTATAACGGATTCTTGCCAACTCTTGCGCATTCGCTCTTTTGCCTCTAATAATTTAGCTACCCTTAATTCCAAAATATCGGCATGGAATGGTTTTGAGATAAAATCATCTGCCCCTGACTGCATTCCTTCGATTTGGCTTTCCTGAGAACTTTTAGAGGTTAAAATAACTAGAGGTATATGACTCGTTTTCGCATTATTCCGAATCGCTTTGCAAAGATTAACCCCTGACATACCTGGCATCATCCAATCCGTTATCACTATATCAGGTAAATAGGTCAATGCCATTTCTAAGCCTGTTTCTCCGCGATCTGCCTCTATCACTTGAAAGGTTGCTTCAAAAATCTCCCGAATAAAGGCACGCATTTCCGCGTGATCTTCTACGATGAGAAGAATCTGCTTCTCTTGCTGAATAAAGTCAACTTTTTGACTCTCTGACTCATTGACTGCTGGAAGATTTCGAGCTTTCACCCATGCTGGATCAAATGCTTCCAGGGTCACGGGAAAATGTATTTTAAAATCAGATCCTGCCCCTAGATCACTTAGGACTTCAATCGATCCCTTATGCACCACCATTAATTCCTTGCAAAGAGATAGTCCCACACCAGTTCCTACTCGATCCATCTTCTCTGGAATTTGGTAAAAACGATCAAATATATGCTGAATATGCTCGGGACTAATTCCTTTGCCGGTATCAGAAACATGAATCGATACCCGATTAATCGATTCCTCAGACCCTTGGTACACTTTATGTAATTCTAATCGAATTCCAATTATTCCATCCTCTGGGGTAAATTTAAAGGCATTCGATAAGAGATTACTAACACATTTTTCAATAATGTCTGCATCATAATAGACCAGCAGAGATTCAACCGGAGCTTGCCACTTTAACTTGATCTGCTTTTGCTGGGCATAGGCTTCAAAACTTTGTTTAATCGTATGCAATTGACGTACTAAATCGTGCTTTTCGATCACTGGCAACACATTTCCTGATTCAATTTTAGATAAATCCAGCAGCTGATTGATGAGTCTCAGTAATTTTTGAGCATTTTGGTAAATCGAATTAATTTTTGTCTTCTGATCCTTATTTAAGCTCGTATTGGAGATGAAATATTTCTCTAATGGACTCGTAATTAAAGTCAGCGGAGTCCTTAACTCGTGAGAAATATTCGTAAAGAAATGCGTCTTTACTTGCTCTAATTCTTGAATTCGCTCCTTTTCAATCTCTTTTAATCGCAAATCGGTCCTAAATGCTTCTCTCACTTGTACCTCCCGGATAAACGCATAAATGGCCGCAACCAGTAATCCTACATAAAGTAAGTAAGCCCACCAGGTGCGGTACCACGGAGGCAAAACTGTAATCTTTAACTCATAAGGATTTTCTGCCCAAACACCGTCCGAATTACTCGCCTTCAATTTAAAAACATAGTCTCCCGGACTCAAGTTAGTATAGGTCACCGAACGCTGTGTACCCACTAAATTCCACTCTTTTTCAAAACCTGCTAAATAATAGGAATAGCGGTTATTTTTAGGTCTTTGGTATTCCAAAGCCACAAAATCGATACTAAAAACCGATTGATCAGGTTGCAATACCAAGTGATTAGTCGATAAAATATCAACCGATAATGGCGAGTTTTCATCACCCACTTCTATCTCCTTGTTGAAGATTTTCAAATTAGTAAAATACACTGGCGGCACATTCAATCGCATACGCAAGCTATCCGACTTCAAATAATTTAGACCATTTACCCCACCAAAAAACAACCAATTCTCGCTATTTTTGGCAATGGCATTTGTCATAAATTCCTTCCCTTGCAATCCATCCGCTTCTTCGAAATTGACAAATTTCAGGGTCTTTGCATCCATTTTTGAAATTCCGCCATTCGTACTGAACCATAAATCCCCTTTAGCGTCCTCCACCATTCCGCGCAAAGAATTACTAGCTAAACCATCTTTCACCGTAAATACTTTAAAACCCTTATCTGGGCCTAGGTATTCATTTAATCCTCCACCTTGGGTCATCACCCAAATGCGCCCTTGACGATCTTGGTAAATTTTATTGACGTGATTATAGCTCAAAGCACCACGCTCTGACGTTTTCTTGTAAAGTCGAATTTTTCGAGTAGCTATCTCATATACATACAATCCATACCCAATAGTACCCACCCAAATCTCCTTGCCATTCAACACTCGAATAGTAGCGATCGATTTATTAGCTAAATTCGATTTACTCAATTCAGGAAAAGGTACCCGGTATTCTTTTGTGCTCGGATTAAAAGCCACCACTCCCATCCCTGGAGTACCTAATAAAAACTCTGCATTATAGGGTTCAAGGGTATTAAAATTTGCCTCTCTAACCCCTGGCTTAAATGGAAAATCCTTCAGCTGATGCTCCTTCGTAAATAAATGAATACCCTTACCCCATAATCCTACCCAAACCCCTCCATCGCCAGCTGGGTGAATAAAGTTCACATCATAGGTCTCAGTAGAGTTTAATTTATTACTTGACGCACTTTTTAGGTAATGGGTGACTTGGCCTGATTTATGATTGAAATAGGATAAACCCACATTACTTCCTACCCAAACACCTTTATCGCCATCTGCAAGCAAGGTACTTACCTTATTGCTCAATAATCCTTGGAGGGTGTTAGGCTTGTAACGAAGAACAGCAAAACGGGGCTTTTGAAAGAACGATATATTTAAACCGGCCTCCCACGTTCCTACCCAGGTATTCTGATTCGCATCCGTAAATAGACTGATAATAGAATTAGAAGAGAGACCTAATTCTGGATCAGGGTTCGAG
>CANLVU010000017.1 GCA_947494535.1 Cytophagaceae bacterium | reverse complement strand
GGCAAAGGGCCTATATTCTGGTAAATAAAAGACCCGAAGTCTCCTTGTTCCTGGCGAAAAGACTCGGCTTCGGGTCTTTTATTTACCATGAACTAGGGCTCTTTCCTTGAATTATCTGAGGTAAAAAAATACCACAAGAAAATGGCGCGAACACATGTTTTCCGCGGAGCACTTTATTTTTATTCTCTTTCCAGAGATAAAACAATTTAGGGGTTCAGAAAACATGTGCTTGCAACATTTTAAGAACCACACTTTAGAGATTATTTGTAGTATCGTAGCCAAAAATATTTATGCAATAACATTTTAGGCTACGATACTACAAATAATCACCATCCATCATCCTTCTTCGGCTTCACCGCCGCCGCATTCGGTTTTTTGGCTGCTGGTGCTGGAGCAGCTTTGGTAGCTCCACTTTTCGCACCCTGGCTACTCGCAACAGAGACATCTAAACCCACGCGACTGTAGACACGGCAAACGATTTTCCATTCTTCGTTGATCTTCATTAGACTTAATAAGTCAATGTATTTAAAGTCATCGAACTTGAATTCCACCGTAGCAACTGCTGAAGTTCCCGCGTAAGAATAGTTTACGAGTGATCCGGTAGCTTTGGCTCCACCTGCAGGCATGCCTGCAATAAATCTTTTTAAAGGGGTGTCAGAGATTTTTCCAGTGGACGTATTCAGATTTCTTAGTAAGGCACCGCTTGCAAAAGCACGCCCTAAGCTGGCTGTATCTCCTTTAGTGAAACCTTCCGTGTAAGAATTGACGGCGGATTTGATTCCTTCATCTTCTGATTGAGCGAATGTGGATAAACCCACAAGGCAAAAAAGTGCAATAAATACGTTTTTCATGGTGTGTTAATTTAGTTTCCTCCTGTGGCTTCGTTCTCAGCTGGGAGATTTTCTCCTTTTAAGAAATACTTTGCTTTTTCAGGATACAAAATGGATTGTACGATATTGATTTTGGCCAAAGAATGATTCGCCATATTACCTAGAATAATAATGGCTGAATTGTCTTTTTGATTATGTAAATAATAGTTTTTAAACCCATGCCACCAACCTGTATGGTAAGTTAGCCATTCGCCATTTTCTAACTGCTTCAAACGCCAACCTAATCCGTAGTTTGTCGTTAAAACCTTCGGCTTCGTGTGCTGCGGGGTGAATGCTTCAGCTAAAGAACTTAATTTAATGACTGTTTCAGAATTCAATGCCTGATCCCAAAGAAACATGTCCTCCACCGTCGAATAGATTCCTTTATCACCTGTTACTCCATCTAAGT
Source organism: Cytophagaceae bacterium (assembly GCA_947494535.1). Lineage (GTDB taxonomy): Bacteria > Bacteroidota > Bacteroidia > Cytophagales > Spirosomataceae > Aquirufa. The sequence continues at coordinate 27,665 of CANLVU010000017.1, read as the reverse complement.
GATCGAATCCGACCACCGCAAGCCCCGAACGTTTAGGTTGATACCCGGTAGCAGACTTTATTAATAATTCAGGATGCTGTGGATCATAAACGAAAGACTCGTTCATGCCCGCTGGTGTAAATATATTTTCTTTCACGTATTCTCTAAATCCTTTGCCACTTACACGCTCTACGATGTAGGCAAGTAATATGTAATTGGTATTGTTATAGTGAAATTGGCGATTCGGGTGGTAATCTATGCCTGGTTTGATCTTAACAAATAGTTCAACGACTTTAGCATTCGTTAATGGAGCTTTCTTGTCGTAATATTTGTCTAAACAATAAGCGTAATTAGCAAGGCCAGATTTGTGAGTCAATAAGCTGCGAATGGTGATACTGGAATCGTAAGGAAAGCCAGGGATGTGTTGTTCCACTCGATCATCCAGCTTCAGTTTTCCTTGTTCCATTAATTGCAGAATCGAGACGGCGGTGAATTGCTTCGAAACAGAAGCTAATTGAAAGGGCGTACGTGTATTTAGTTGTGCTTTGGTGAAGTTATTAGCAATGCCAAAAGCTCTTTTGTAAATGATTTTACCGTATTGCGCGACTAAAACCGTTCCATTGAAACCAGTATTCTTTTGAAGTGCTTTAAAGAAGGTATCTAACTTAATCGCTTTTTGCTGGGCAATCTTGGGGTCAAATAAACGAGCAATGCTGTCGTTTCTCTTTTCTACGGCACTGTTTTTGGCAAAAAAATGACCTGGGATATTATTGCAGGAGGCCATGCAGAATAAGGTTGCCAAAATACCAAGAGCCAATGACCTACGATTCATATGCGAAATTGCGAAATGTATTTATTAAATTTAAAAGCAATTTAATCAGAAAAGGCCTTATTTCAAACCCCATGCTCCAGCGGATTTTTGTTTTCTTTTTTCTTGTCCTTATTCGAATTTACCAGGGTATGATTTCCCCCTTTCTGCCTAATTCTTGTCGCTACACCCCTACTTGTTCAGAATATGCCAAACAAGCCCTTCAAAAACATGGGCTTTTTGATGGGATGAGGCTAACAATCAAGCGATTGAGTAGTTGCCATCCGTGGGGAGGAAGTGGACATGATCCCGTTCCTTGATCGTATTTTCAAAGGTAAAAAATCAGGCGAAATTTATAAAACTAGTATGCTTGCATAATAAATTTTTTCTCTGCAAATTTGTTCCAACTTAAACGTTTTAACAATGGCAAAAGAATACGATCGTCGCAACCTAGACTTTATTTTAAACGAGGTTTTTGACACAGCTTCACTGTGTAATTATCCCCGTTACGCAGATTATACCCCAGACATGTTTACTATGGTATTAGACTCAGCGGAAGCCATTGCTGAGAAATACTTACGTCCTATTTACGTAGATTCAGATCGCAAAGCAGCTGAATTAGTGGATGGCGTCGTGCACGTTCACCCAGGAATTGAGCCTTATATGAAGGAAATGGGCGAATCGGGTATGATAGGCTGTACGTTTGATTTAGAACATGGAGGTCAACAAGTGCCTTCGATGATCGGTGGAGCACACGAATTTATTCGCGGTGCAGCACATAATTCAGCCGTGATGTTTACGGGTTTATCCCACGGTGCAGCACACTTGATTGCCTCTTTTGGTTCGAAAGAATTAGCCGATACCTTTGTACCGAACATGTTAACTGGCAAGTGGGCAGGAACGATGTGTTTGACTGAGCCACAGGCAGGAAGTTCCTTGAATGATGCGTCTACTTCTGCTAAGGATTTAGGCGATGGCACTTATGCGATTAAGGGACAAAAAATATTCATTTCAGGAGGGGATAATCACTTCTCAGAAAATATCATTCACTTAGTTTTAGCTCGTTTAGAAGGAGCTCCGGCGGGTACAAAAGGGATATCCCTTTTCGTAGTTCCTAAGAAACGCATCGAAAATGGCGGATTAGTTAGTAACGAAGTAATCTCTTTAGGTGTTTACCATAAGATGGGCCAAAAAGCGACGCCTGCCCTTCACCTTTCTTTTGGCGATAAAGGAAATTCAATCGGTTATTTAGTGGGCGAACCGAACAGAGGTTTGTCTTATATGTTCCAAATGATGAACGAAGCCCGCTTAGGCGTGGGTATGGGTGGCGCATATATTGCGTCAGCTGCCTACCACGCTTCTAAGCAATACGCAAACGAGCGTGCACAAGGTCGTTTATTAACAAATAAGGATCCGAACACACCTCCTACGTTGATCAAAAATCACCCAGATGTACAGCGTATGTTGTATTTCCAAAAAGCGATTGTGGAAGGCTCCATGGGTCTTTTATTCCAATGCTTTATGTGGGATGATTTAGCGAAAAGCTTAGAGGGCGAAGAGAAAAAAGAAGCACAAATGATGCTTGACTTGATGACAACAGTAGCGAAAACGTATCCAGCTGAAATGGGAACCTTAGCCGTGAATCAAGGATTGCAAGTTTTAGGAGGCTACGGTTATACCGAAGACTTCCCATTAGAGCAAATGGCGCGCGATGTGCGGATTATGTCCATCTATGAAGGTACCACAGGTATTCACGGATTAACCTTATTAGGTCGTGGTATTCCAGCGAACAATGGAGCGGCATTGCAGACTTTGGGAAAATTAGTTTTCGCAGATATCTCGGTGGCAAAAGGACACGAAAGTATTGCGAAATACGCGGCTATGTTAGAGAAAGAATTAGCCAATTTAACTTCGGTAACGATGCACAAATTAGGCTTCGCGATGAAAGGCGAAATCGACGTATTCTTAGCAGATTCCACTTTATATATGGAATTGTTTGGCCTGATCACCGTAGCTTGGCAATGGTTAAAGCAAGGTCACGTGGCTGCGGCTGCCTTGGCTAAAGGTGGCTTGAGCAAAGAGGATGAGGCATTCTATACAGATAAGATCCACACGATGAAATTCTTCTACCACTACGAGGTGCCTAAGGCTTTAGGTTTATCGAAACGTTTGATGGATGAAGAAGTATTGACTATTTTTGATAACAAATAAGAACTAAAATGTTTAAAAAACACGTATTTCTGGGCCTAGCGTTGTTATTATCGACTGTTGCGTTAGCTCAAAGCAAGTATTCAGCGTATGAATTATTTCACCCGCTTTGGAATTATGGACCTGTTTCCCCGATGCGTTCTGCGGCGGGTGTTCCTGGCCCAGGTTACTGGCAAAACTCGGCTGATTATAAGATTGCTGTTTCATTAGATGATGTGGCGAACAAAATCACGGGGGATGTGGAGATTACATACAAGAATAATTCCCCAGATAAGCTTCCCTTTTTGTGGTTGCAATTAGACCAAAATAGCTTCAATACCCAGTCTCGCGGAGGCAAGACGACGCCTATTTCGGGTGGACGTTTTGGGAATTTAGCGTTTGATGGGGGTTACAAAATCGAGAGTGTTACGATCGATGGCAAGCCGGCTAATTTCATTGTGGAAGACACACGGATGCAGATTCGTTTAGCGTCTCCATTAGCGGAAAAAGTAGGAACTGCGAAAATCAAAATCGCTTATTCGTTCACTTCTCCGGAGAATGCTTCGGACAGAATGGGTATTCAGCAAACAAAGAATGGTGCGATCTATACGGTAGCACAATGGTTTCCACGCGTTTGTGTATACGATGACATCGAAGGATGGAACGTTTTACCTTACTTAGGTGCGGGAGAATTCTATTTAGAATATGGCAATTTCGAGTATTCCATCAATGCACCTGCTTCACACATTGTGGTGGGTTCGGGTGAATTATTGAATCCGACGGAAGTTTATACCGCCGATCAAGTGAAGAAATGGGCTGCGGCAGCGAATTCAGAGACAACCGTCGTGATTCGTTCAGCGGCTGAAGTGACGGATCCAGCTTCTCGTCCGGCGAAAGATCGTTTGACATGGAAGTTTAAGTGCAACAATGCACGTGATGTGGCTTTTGCTTCATCCAAATCCTTTATTTTAGACGCTTGCCGCATCAATTTGCCTAGTGGCAAGAAATCGATGGCAGTTTCTGTCTATCCAGTAGAATCAGATGGTAAAGATGCGTGGGCGCGTTCAACGGAATATGTGAAAGCATCGATTGAGCATTATTCGAATTGGTTATATGAGTATACCTATCCAGTAGCTACGAACGTAGCCGGTATCGTTTCAGGGATGGAATATCCGGGGATTATTTTCTGTGGATATAGAGATAAAACGGCGTCCTTATGGGGCGTTACGGACCACGAATTTGGTCATAACTGGTTCCCAATGATCGTAGGATCGAACGAACGTAAATTCGCTTGGATGGATGAAGGATTTAATACCTTCATTAATTTCTATTCGACGGATGCCTTCAATAAGGGTGAGTATAAGAATCGTAAATTCGATATGCACGCGATTGCGAAATCCATGTTCCGCGAAACGGCAGATCCGATTATGTCGATTCCAGATGTGATACAAACGCGTAATTTAGGCTGGGAGGCTTATAATAAGCCTGGTTTTGGTTTACGTATTTTGCGCGAGCATATTTTAGGCGCGGATCGTTTTGATTATGCTCTAAAGAATTATATCAACAAGTGGGCGTTCAAACACCCCACTCCAATGGACTTCTTCCGCGCAATGGAAGATGGTGCAGGGGAGGATTTAGGATGGTTCTGGAAAGCTTGGTTCTATGAGCTTTGGAGACTAGATCAATCCGTGAAGGAGGTGGATTATGTAGAGCAAGATCCTACTAAAGGCGCGGTGATCACGATCGAAAACTTAGACAAGATGGCGATGCCAGCTGTGGTTGAAGTGGAATTAACGAGTGGAGAAAAAGAACGCTTTACGTTCCCGGTGGAGATTTGGCAACGAGGCTCTAGCTGGACGTTCCGCACTTCGACGAAGCTTCCGATTAAATCGGTGGTGGTTGATCCAGATCATTCCTTCCCGGATATGGATTCCAAAAATAATACCTGGAAGCCGATGAGTATTCGCTCCAGATAATGAAAAAGCCCTTGCAAACTGCAAGGGCTTTTTTTATCCTTTTAAGATTCGTCCGATATCATTCGCCTTTCCTAATTCGTCCTTCAACTTTTCGTAGCTGCCAGAAAGCATCAGGCCTTTGTATTTCAACAGGGTGTTGATGTATTCGTCCAACACGTCGAGCAGATTCTCTTGGTTTTGGTGAAAAATCTGGCTCCAGGTTTCTGGGGAAGATTTCGCTAAACGCACAGTAGATTCGAAACCGGTGGAGGCTAGCTCAAAAATACGCGCTTCATTCTTTTCTTTCTCTAAGACCGTATTCGCTAAAGCAAACGAACAGATGTGCGAGATATGTGAGATATAGGCCGTATGCAAATCGTGTTCGATGGAACCCATATAAATCAGGTTCATCGCTAAACCTCGCTGGTATAAATCTTCGATTAAGGCAACGGCACCGGGATCACTGAGTTCTTTATCGCAAATGACCCCACGTTTTCCTATAAATAAGCCTTGAACGGCTGCTTCAGGACCTGAGAATTCGGTTCCAGCCATCGGGTGGGTAGAAACGAATTGAGCACGCTTGGGGTGGTTTTGTAATGCCTCGAAGACCGGGGTTTTAGTCGAACCTACCTCGATGATCACTTGTCCTGGTTTTAGCGCATCTAAAACCGATGGAATGAGAGCCACTAACAGGTCAACTGGGATCGCGCAAACGAAGATTTCGACTTGGTCGATGGCCTCTTGCCAGGTGGCGATGCGGTCCACTAGCCCAAGCTCTAGGGCTTTTTGCTGGTGATCGGGATTGGTATCAATACCCACAATTTCGGAGGCCCAGCCGCTCTTGCGAAGACCGAGTGCGATGGATCCACCGATTAATCCGATACCGATAATTCCTACTTTATGAGATGCCATTGCTGTGGTTTTTGATGCGATCAATCGCTTGTGTGAAAACGGATTCTTGGGCGCAAAGCGAGATGCGGATATAGCCATCACCTTGTGTCCCGAAGATTCCACCCGGCGTAATAAATACCGCATTTTCGTCTAAAATTTTATCTGATAATTCGTAGCCGGAGGCGAATGCGGCTGGTATTTTGGCCCAAACAAACATCCCCGACTGTGCCGGATCATACACGCAATCGAGTAAATCCAATAGTTCGAAAACTAATTTCTGGCGGGAACGGTAAATGTGGTTTTGATTCGCAAACCAAGCGCTATCCGCAGAAAGCGCCTTCACCGCCGCCTGTTGCAAGGGCAAGAACATCCCAGAATCCATATTGGATTTGAACTTTAAGACCGGTGCTAGAAATTCTGCCTTCCCAAAAGCCGCCCCAATTCTCCATCCCGCCATATTGTGGGACTTCGAAAGGGAATTCAATTCGATCGCGACATCCTGCATTCCCGGAATCGACAGCATGCTCATCGGCTTTTCGTTCAAGATAAAACTATAGGGATTATCATTCACTAACAAGATCGAATGACGAATCGCAAAATCACGTAATTCTGTGAAGAATTCAACCGTTGCTTGTGCTCCGGTAGGCATGTGTGGGTAGTTGACCCACATGATTTTGACCTTCGTTAAATCGCGCTTTTCTAAAGCCTTTAAATCTGGCAGCCAGCCGTTGGAAGCCGATAATTCATAACTTTCTACCGTCGCGCCGGCTAAAGAACAAGCTGCTGAATAGGTGGGATAGCCTGGATTAGGAATCAAGGTCATGTCGCCTTTCTCTAAATAGGCCATGGCGATGTGCATGATACCCTCTTTAGAACCGATTAAGGGAAGAATTTCAGTTGCGGAATTAACCGTAACGCCATAGTTTCGATCGTAAAATGAAGCGAATGCCTCACGCAATGCCGGAATACCTTGGTAACCTTGGTAGGCGTGGTTCCCCGGGTTTGCCGCGCTTTCCGTCAAAGCCGCGATGGTCTCAGACGAAGGCGCTAAGTCAGGGGAACCGATACCTAGATTAATGATAGGTACGCCGGATTCCTTCAAAGCCGCGATCTGCTTTAATTTCTTAGAGAAATAGTATTCCTCCACGCTGTTTAGGCGGCTTGCCGCTGTGATTTGAAAGCTCATAAAACAAAAAACCGACATAAAGTCGGCTGATATAATTGACAAAAAACTATATAACCGATTAGGCAGCGTTGTAATAACCTGCGTAATAATATGCTGTTAAATAGTTGATTGCGTGTGAATTCATATGCCAAAGGTAGGAAAAATTTGCTTTTATGCAAATAGAGGCTTCAATAGCTCGCGAACAAGGGCAGATTCATAGCCTTTCGAGAGTCCGAAATTATAACACTTCTGGTAGCGCTGTGGCGAAGTCCCTGATTTAATCTCGTCCTTTTTCTTCTTTAAAAGTGCGCGCGCTTTCTCGATATAATCTTGGTCATTGATTCCATCCCAGGCTGAAGTTAAAAGAGTGGCTGATATACCTCGCTTTCGTAATTCGTAATTGATTTTTGTGCGACCCCAGCTTTTTTGATTGAACTTCGAGCGGACAAAGATCTCAACAAAACGGGCTTCATTCAGGTAGTTGTTTTCACGAAGCCATGCTAGATACTCAGAATATTCAGAGGGCTGAACCTCAAAGGTCTTCATCTTCTGCTCCAGTTCTTGGACGCATCGTTCCTGATAGGCGCAATAGCGGGCCAGCTTTTGGAGAATCTCGCTATTCATAAGGGAAGATTTAAGATTCGATTTCTTCGAAACTTTCTAGATTGAACAGGTCGTTCAATACATCCACCATTTTATCTGAATCACCACGTTTGCAAGCAGCTTTTAGGTGAATGATGGGTTGTTTGATGATTTTTTGGACTAAACCAGCCGTTATTTTCTCTAACTTCTCTGTCTCTTCTTTCGTCAAACCTTTCATGTGGCGGTTCAACTCCTCCTTACGGATTTGCTCTAGCGCATTCTTAAGCTTATTAATGGTAGGCGAAACCTCCATCTCTTTAGACCAATCATTGAAGCTAATGATGCTCTCTTCAATGATCGTTTTCACCTCTGGAATGGAGGCTAAGCGAGTGGCCAAAGCCTCGTCCGCACGCTCCTTCAAGGTATCAATATTGTATAAAAGCACCCCATTAATCTTTTCGATTCCATCTTCGATGCTACGTGGCACAGAAAGATCGATGAAGTATTTAAAGGACAATAATTGCAATTTCTTAACTTCTGCCTGCGTGATCATTGGGCTATCCGTGCGAACAGATGAGATAATGATATCAGCCGCGGCAATTTCTTTCCATAAATCAGAAAGTGGAGCTACTCTGAAAAGTTCTTTACCAGCGGCGATCTTCTCCGCTTTTTCGATCGTGCGGTTCATAATCGTGAACTCAGCAAAATCCTTTTCCTCCATATTCTTGCACACATCCAGGCCGATTTCGCCTAATCCTAGGATTAATACTTTCGGATTCGGAAGGGCTTGCGAAAGTTCTTCTGCTAAGGCTACGGTGGCATAGGAAACTGAGGCCGCTCCATCACGGAACGAGGTTTCTTGCGCCACACGCTTGTTAGAATAGAAGATGGTATGCATCAAACGGTGCAAATATGGACCTGCCATATTTAAATCTGCCGCTTGTTGGTAGGCTTTTTTGATTTGGTTAGGGATCTGTAAATCCCCTACTACCTTGGATTGTAAACCAGTAGCTACTTCGAATAAATGGCGCAGAGAATCCTCTGTTTCGTCCATTTGCTTGAAATAACCCAGGTATTCGGCGGTGTTCGTTAAGCCTTTTTCGATTAAGAATGCTTTGATTAAATCTGTCGAGATATCGCGATCAGACGTATAATAGAACTCCGTGCGGTTGCAGGTAGAGACAATTAATAATTCATTTAGGCCAAAAAGATCCTTACACTTCACATAAAATCCTTTGCTCTCGTCCTCATTCAACGCTAACATCTCGCGAATGGCGAGTGGCGCTGTACGGTGTGAAAGGCTGACGGATTTAAAAGGTAAAATCATTTCTGTCTTAAGCGTGATTATTAATTCACAAAAGTACAATGCAAAAGTTTAAAATGTATCTGTCTTTGAAAGAAAATCGTAATTTAGACGTAGAAAAAATAGCAACCATATGCACTTCAAAAATAAGACTGTCTTTATTACGGGAGGATCCCGCGGAATCGGATTAGAGATTGCGAAAAAATTAGCTTCAGAGGGCGCAAACATCGTTATTGCGGCGAAGACTTCAGAACCACACCCTAAATTACCAGGTACGATTCACACCGCTGCAGCAGAAATTGAGGCGGCTGGCGGAAAGGCTTTGGCTTGTATGGTGGACATTCGTGATGAAAATCAGGTTTTAGCAGCGGTCCAATTAGCCGTGGATACCTTTGGGGGTATCGATATTTTAATCAATAATGCATCAGCGATTCAGCTGACCGGTACCTTGAGTACGGAGATGAAGAAATACGATTTGATGAATCAAGTTAATGCTCGAGGGACCTTTTTGTGCGCTCAGGCTTGTTTGCCTCATTTATTAAAATCAGATAATCCACATGTATTAACGCTTTCTCCCCCTTTAAATGTGGAGGCGCGCTGGTTTGAGAACCACGTGGCGTATTCGATTGCCAAATTTGGGATGTCTTTATGTACCCTAGGAATGGCGTCTGAATTTAAAGGGGAAGTGGCGTTTAATTCGCTTTGGCCTAAAACAATCATATCCACAGCCGCAATTGAATTTGCAATTGGAAATGCGGCGATGATGCAATTAGGTCGCAAAGGGAGTATTATGGCGGATGCCGCTGCGGCAATCTTACAGAAAGATGCCAAGACGGTCAGTGGAAATTTCTACATCGACGAAGAAGTTTTACGTGCTGAGGGTGTGATAGATTTTACGGAATACCGCGTGAATCCTAATACGCCTGAAAATCAATTAATGCCTGATTTCTTCATTTAATGTTTGAGAATTATACCCCGCCACTTTGGTTACCGGACGGGCATACCCAGAGTATTTACCCGTCTCTTTTTCGGAAAGTGAACCTTTCAGAAACGCCACGTCGCGAGCGAGTAACGACTCCGGATCAAGATTTCTTAGATGTCGATTGGTATGGTGGCTCACTCGGTGAGCGACCTTTGCTGATTGTCTCTCATGGCCTAGAAGGATCGAGTGATCGACAATACGTGACGGGATTAATCAACAAGATGAAGGGGATGATGAATGCGCTGGCCTGGAATTACCGCAGCTGTTCAGGGGAGCCCAATAAGAATCTACGGTTTTACCACAGTGGGGCGACGGATGATTTGGACTTTATTATTAAGCTGGCGATTGAACGCGGAGCAACCGAAATTTATCTAGCTGGCTTTAGTTTAGGAGGTAATCTGACTTTAAAATGGTTAGGAGAACAAGGCAAAAATCCTCCTAAAATGATTCGAAAAGCTGTCGCATTTTCTGTACCTTTACACCTTTCATCGAGTAGCAAAAAGTTAGCTAAGCGGGAAAACAGCCTCTACACTCATCGATTTCTACAAACTCTCATTAAAAAAGTCAAGGAAAAGTCCGCGCGCTATCCTCAGGATATTACCGTTGAGATGATTGATTCTGTGAAGAGTTTAGTGGATTTTGACGATGTGATCACAGGGCCTTTGCACGGGTTTAAAGACGGGGAAGACTATTACGAAAAGAGTAGCTCCCTCTATTTTTTGGATCAGATTAACGTACCCACTTTAATCGTGAATGCAAAAAATGACCCTTTTTTATCGGCGGAATGTATTCCGGAATCTTTTGTGAAAACCTTGGACTTTGTCCAATTAGACGCACAGGAAAAAGGAGGGCATTGCGGGTTTTATCCGAAGAATTACCAGGGTTATACTTGGTCGGAACATCGCGCCGAAACTTGGTTTAAGAAAAGCGTTTAGAAAAATATACTATGCCTACAGCTCAAGCAGAACCTTTAAAAATTGTCATTGATTTCGATAGCACATTCACGAAAGTGGAGGGGCTAGATGAATTAGCGAGAATCGCGCTTCAGGGAAATCCGAAGCAAGCGGAAATCGTAGGAAAGATTAAGGATATCACCGACCAAGGTATGGCAGGATCCTATTCTTTCGCTGATTCCTTACGCGATCGCGTGGCTTTATTGCCAGCGAATCGCTCGCACGTAGATCTGTTAGTCGCATTTTTAAAAGGCAAAATCTCCGAGTCATTTAAGCGCAACAAGGATTTTCTAGAAGAGAATGCCGCTCAAATCTTAATCGTTTCTTCTGGTTTTAAAGACTTCATTGTTCCCGTGGTGAATGAGATGGGTATTCCAGCTGAAAACGTATACGCGAATACCTTCACCTATGATGCGGAAGGAAATATTACCGGTTACGATGCGGATAATTTATTGTCTCAGGATAAAGGAAAAGTACGCTTATTGCAATCACTTCATTTAGAAGGGGAGGTTTACGTGATCGGTGATGGTATCACGGATTACGAATTACGCGAGTCTGGATTAGCTAACAAGTTCTTCGCTTTTACAGAAAATGTGTCGCGCAAGGCGGTAACAGATAAAGCGGATTTCATCGTTCCCTCTTTAGATGAGTTCTTGTATATCAATGGTCTGAGCCGCGCTCAATCGTATCCTAAATCACGTATCAAAGTTCTTTTATTGGAAAACGTGCATCCAGGTGCGGTTCAGGCGTTTAAAAAAGAAGGTTTCCAAGTGGAGCTATTAAAAGGCGCTTTAGATGAGGACGAATTGATCGAGAAGATCAAGGATGTTTCTATTATCGGTTTACGTTCGAAGACGAATTTGACCAAAAAAGTATTGGAACACCCGAACGCATCTCGCTTGATGTGCGTGGGAGCTTTCTGCATTGGAACGAATCAAATCGATTTAGTGGAATGTGAGAAACGTGGAATTGCGGTGTTCAATGCCCCGTATTCGAATACGCGTTCGGTGGTTGAATTGTCGATCGGTTTGATGGTGATGTTGACGCGTAATATCTTCGAGAAATCGACGAAAATGCACGCGGGTGTTTGGGATAAATCAGCGACGAATTCCTACGAGATTAGAGGAAAGAAAATCGGTTTAGTGGGGTATGGAAGCATTGGTACGCAGATTTCCGTGATCGCGGAGGCGCTGGGTATGGAGGTGTATTTCTTTGATATCGTCGATAAATTAGCCTTAGGTAATGCGAAGAAATGCAAAAGCTTACAGGAATTGTTGTCCCAAGTGGATTTTGTGAGTTTACATGTGGATGGCCGCAAGTCGAATACAAACATCATCGGGAAACAGCAGTTCTCATGGATGAAGGATAATGCCATCTTCTTGAACTTGTCGCGTGGTCACGTAGTCGAAATTCCGGCTTTAGTGGAGGCGATCAAAACAGGTAAAGTCTGGGGAGCAGCGATAGATGTATTCCCACATGAGCCGAAGACGAATGACGAAGAATTTTTGAACGAATTGCGCGGATTGCCTAATGTGATTTTGACGCCGCACATCGGTGGTAGCACGGAGGAGGCGCAGCAAAATATTGGGGAGTTTGTTCCGGCGAAATTGCTGCAATTCATGAATAATGGAAGCACGTATGGCTCAGTGAATTTCCCAGAATTGCAATTGCCGCCTTTAGAAGGTGCACACCGTTTATTGCATATTCACCACAATATGCCGGGGATTTTGGCCCAAATCAACCAAATATTCGCGAAATACCACGTGAACATCATAGGTCAATACTTAAAGACTACGGAAAATACAGGGTATGTGATTACGGATGTGGCCAAAGAATATTCGGATGAGATCGTGAGCGAATTGAGGCTCATCGATAACACCATTAAGTTTAGAATGTTATATTAATATGAGCACCTTTTTCACCCCTGGCCCTGCGGCCTTATTTCCTACGGTTCAGTCCCATTATATGGAGGCTTTTCGCTTAAATCTCGGTTCGATTTCCCATCGTTCCGCAGCATTCCGTAAGATCTACCAGCACGCAGATGAGCAATTGCGCGAATTATTCGCCTTGCCTAAGAGCCATGCTGTCCTGTTTACAGGTTCAGCGACGGAGGTGTGGGAGCGTATTTTAATGAATACCGTAGAGCACGAAAGCTTTCACTTAGTGAACGGTTCGTTTTCGAAGAAATTCTTCGATTTCTCTAAAGACTTGCACAAATTTGCGAATTCGATGCACAAGCCTTTTGGAGAGGGTTTCGACGCGGCGGAAGTGGAAGTGCCAGAATATGCGGAATTGATTTGCTGCACAGCTAACGAGACGAGTTCTGGTGTGCAGATGAGGGCTTCAGAGATTCACAAGATCAAAAAGGCGAATAAGGATAAGTTTGTGGCGGTGGATATGGTTTCTTCTGCGCCTTACCCGAATCTAGATTTTGGCTTAGTAGACTCGGCCTTTTTTAGTGTCCAAAAATCGTTCGGAATGCCGGCCGGTTTAGGTGTTTGGTTTGCAAATGAGGCGATGCTTGAAAAAGCAGAGCGGATGAAAAAGCATGATGGAATGGTGGGTACTTATCATTCCTTGCCAAGCCTTTGGGAAAACTATAAAAATTTCGAAACACCAGAAACGCCTAATGTGATGGCGATTTATGTGTTAGGCAAAGTGGCGGAGGATTTTAACCGAATAGGCGTGGAGAATTTGCGCAAGGAGACGGATAAAAAAGCGAAGGCTTTGTATGATTTTGCGAAGAAATCGGATAAATTCGAAATATTCGTGGAGAATGAAAATCACCGTTCTGCGACCGTCATCGTATTAAATTGCAAAGAAGGAAGCTCGAAAGTGATCTCGACAATGAAGGAAAAGAGTGATATGATTTTAGGAGCTGGATATGGTAAATTGAAGGAAACCCAAATCCGTATCGCGAATTTTCCAGCAGTAAATATGGACCAGGTTCAGTCTTTACTAACTGAATTAGGTTCACTTTAATAATAAACCTAGGACTATGAAAAATGAATCACCCATTCGTTGGGGTATATTAGCATGCGGCGGTATAGCCCGCAAATTTGCAGACGATTTAGCCTTCGTGAAAGACGGTTATTTGGCCGCAGTTTCTTCCAGAGATATTTCCCGTGCGCAAGAGTTTGCGTCTCATTATGGACCTGACATAAAATGTTATGGTAGCTATGAGGCCATGCTTTCAAGTGGCGAAATTGATGTGGTTTATATCGCCTCTCCACATGGATTGCACCACGAGCACACGCTATTGTGCTTGAATGCAGGTATTCCTGTCTTGTGCGAGAAAGCCTTCGCAATTAATTCGAAGCAAGTAGCGGAGATGATTCAGACAGCACGTGATAAAAAGATCTTCTTAATGGAGGCTTTATGGACGCGTTTTCATCCCTCTATCGTGAAACTTCAAGAGATTCTTGCCTCTGGTGTAATCGGAGACATCATTCACCTGGCGGCAGACTTCGGTTTTCAGGCGCCATATAATGCGGAGGCGCGTTGGTTTAATCCAGCCTTGACTGGCGGATCCTTATTAGATATCGGTATTTACCCTTTATTTATCTCCAAATTCGTGTTAGGAAATCCTTTAGAAATGAAGGCGACTGGCGTGATGGCTCCTACTGGAGTGGATATGAATACGTCCATTGCCTTGAAATATGGCTCAGGAGCGACGGCAACCTTGTTCTCTACCTTCGCCACGAAGACCGATACGACCTGTGAAATTCACGGTACGAAAGGTAAAATTCATATGCATTCGCGTTTCCACGAAACGAAAGGAATTACGGTAACGATTCACGAAACAGAGCAAGAAACCTTCTATGAAACGGAGCGTTTAGGCTGGGGATATAGTTACGAAGCCGAGGCTGTTCAAGCGGATTTGCGTGCGGGTCGCACAGAAAATGCTTTGATGACGCACGCTTTCAGTGCAGAATTGATGGCTTTATTAGATGAAATACGTTCTCAAATCGGTTTAAAATATCCAAATGAATAAGATCCTCCTTTTCCTATTATTGTCTTTTGTCGGTTTCGCGCAGAAACCGCTGGATCGCTTTGAAAAAGAAATTATCGCTTTCGAAAAGCTAGATTCCATTGCCATGCCAGCAAAAGGAATGAAATTATTCATCGGCTCTTCTAGTTTTCGATTGTGGAAAAACTTTGATTCGGACATGAAGGGGATGAATGCCCTTAACCGTGGTTTTGGTGGGAGCACCTTGAAAGAAGCCTTGTATTATTTCGACCGAATGGTGGCGAAATACCAGCCATCTTGGGTCTTTATGTACGAAGGTGATAACGACTTGACTGGTGGTCAAAGTCCAGAAGACATTGCAAATCAGTTCGAGGAATTCTCCGCTCGTTTAGCGAAGCAAGTACCTAAGGCAAAATTAGTATTCGTTTCTGCTCGCCCGAGTTTGGCACGTGAGAAGATGAAGGCGAAACAACAGGATTTAAATCAGCGCATCGTTAACATGGCGGAAAAGAAGAAAGGACATTATGTCATCGATATGCACTCGCCATTTTATAACACGGACGGGACTTTGATGCAGGATATTTTTGTGGCAGATCGTTTACACCTGAATGAAAAGGGATATGTGATTTTTGCGAAGCAAATACAAAACTTCCTTCAAAAATATGCCAAATAGGGACGTATTGAAGGGGGATTGGTTGCCGAATATTTCGGTAGACTGCGTTATTTTCGGATTTCAAGAGAATCATTTAAAGGTACTTTTGTTGAAATTTAGAAATAATAAAGTGTGGTCCCTTGCAGGTGGATTTATTGGAAAAGAGGAGGATGTGGAAGATGCTGCTAAACGCGTTTTATGGCAAAGAACCGGGCTGGAAAATATTTATTTACAGCAGTTTCATACGTTTGGAGATTTAAAGCGAAATATAGGTGCGATTGAAAAGCATCAAGAGATAAATTTAGCGATGGGTCGCTCTAATGATGATCTAAATTGGTTATCGCTTCGTTATATTTCGATAGGTTATTATGCTTTAGTCGATTATTTGAAAGTTAAGGTGACCTTAAATGAATTATCCGACGATTCTGCTTGGATGGATGTGGATCAGATTCCGGCTTTGTTTTTAGATCACAACGAAATCATTAAAACAGGTTTAGTACATTTAAGGAGCTCAATCGATACAAAATTAGCGGCATTTAATTTATTGCCGGAGACATTTACAATGTCAGAATTGCAAAAAGTCTATGAGACGATTTTAGGGAAAGTGTTAGTGCGTACGAATTTCCAACGCAAGATGTTGAGCTTGGATATTTTAGATCGTATCGAAAAGAAATATTCAGGGGGAGCGCACAAAGCCCCTTATTTATACCGTTTGGACAGAAAAAAAGCGGAGGCTTTTTTGAGCTCCGCTTTGTAATTCTATTAACCCATATTGTGGTAGACATTTTGCACATCTTCGTCCTCTTCTAGGCGCTCGATGAGCTTTTCTACATCAGCTATTTGTTCCTCGGTTAGTTCTTTTGTCTCATCTGGAATCCGCTCGAAATCGGCTCCCATTAATTCAAATCCTTTTTCCTCTAGGAATTTTTGAATTCCTCCAAAGGCCGTGAACTCCCCATAAATATTGATTTGATTCGTTTCCTCATCTAAGAAAACCTCATCTCCACCTAAGTCAATTAAGTCAAATTCTAATTCTTCTAAATCGATTTCTGGTTTTGCAGCGATTTTAAACACCGATTTACGGGTGAAGATGAAATCTAACATCCCTGTCGTCCCTAAGCTTCCGCCACATTTCGTGAAAGACGAACGAATGTTCGCTACCGTACGGTTGATATTATCTGTTGTTGTTTCTACTAAGATGGCGATACCATGTAGCGCATATCCTTCGTAAACGATCTCTTTGTAATCTTCTTGGTCTTTCGAGGTAGCACGTTTAATCGCCCGTTCTACATTTTCCTTCGGCATATTGACGGCCTTCGCGTTTTGGATGATCGCACGTAAACGGGAGTTAGATGAAGGATCGCCACCACCTGCTTTCACTGCAATCACAATATCTTTACCGATTTTGGTAAAGGTTTTGGCCATTTGGCCCCAACGTTTGAATTTTCTCGCTTTTCTAAATTCGAAGGCTCTTCCCATAGTTCATTATTTTGAAACGTAAAAATAAAACAAGCTAATGGAATTACGCTATCGATACAAAAAAAAATCCCCCTACAGCACCCCACTGATAGCTGAGAAATTTGTATAAATTGCAAGAATGAAAAAATACATCTTGTTCTTTTTAGTCTTATTTACTACTACGCTATTTGGCCAAAAGAAGAACGAAAACTTTCAAATGCTCATCAAAAAAACCACGGGCCCCATTAAAGTGGATGGAGTTATAGATGAAAATGCGTGGTTTCAGTCCGCTGCCGTGAGTGATTTTATGATGTGTAATCCCTTTGATTCGCTTTGTGCCCAGGTACGAACGGATGTGAAGATGACCTATGACGATAAATACATTTACATTTCTGCAGAGTGTTTTTTGAAAGAACCTGGCGCCTTTGTGGTGGAGTCGATGAAGCGAGATTTTGGTTTTGGAGTAAATGACAACTTTTTAGTATTTATAGATACGTTTGAAGACAAGACCACTGGATTTGCTTTTGGGGCGAATGCAGCGGGTGCTCAATGGGATGGCCAAATGTCGGAAGGGTCTAAGGTTAATTTGAATTGGGATAATAAGTGGGAATCAGCGACGACTTATAAGCGGGACTCGTGGATTTTCGAAGCCGCAATTCCTTTTAAGTCCATTCGCTATAAAGGAAATGTGAGTCGCTGGGGGATTAATTTTTCTCGCTATGATTTAAAAGCCAAAGAAAAGTCTGCCTGGGCTCCCGTGCCACGGCAGTTTCCGACGGCTTCCTTAGCCTTTGCAGGAGTTCTGCTTTGGGATACTCCGCCTCCTACGCCTAAAAAGAATATCTCATTGATCCCTTATGTCTTAGCAGGAGGGACTGCAAATTATGAGTCTAAAGACCCTGCTTCCATGCGCAATCAGATAGGGGGAGATATTAAGGTGGCGATTAATTCTGGGTTGAATTTAGATATGACCTTGAATCCAGATTTCTCGCAGGTCGATGTAGATAGGCAACAGACAAATTTGGATCGTTTTGAACTTTTTTATCCGGAGAAAAGACAATTTTTTATTGAAAATTCCGATTTGTTTGATGGATTTGGGATAGAGAGCATTCGGCCCTTCTTTTCTCGAAGAATCGGTATTGCTTTGAATCCCAAAACGGGTATTTATGAGCAAACTCCCATTACTTATGGAGCCCGTTTGAGTGGTAAATTAAACCAAGATTGGCGGATAGGGGTTTTGAATGTGCAGTCTGAGCAGAATGTAGTGAAGGGCGTACCTACCCAAAACTATTCCATGGTCGCCTTGCAGCGCAAGGTATTTGCGCGCTCTAACTTTGGGGCTTATATGGTTAATAAACAATCGTTTATTAATACAGATTTGCAGCGTTCAAATGGCTTCCAAGCCTATAATCGAGATATTGGGTTTGAGTATAATTTAGCGTCTGCAGATAATTTTTGGACAGGAACACTCTTTTATGCGAACACCATTAGTCCTTTGCAAATGGACAGGAGTTTTGCGCAAGCGGCTTCTTTGGCCTATAAAGACAATAACTGGACATTTGGAATTAAAGAATCCTGGGTGGGAGAGAATTACAATCCGGAGACAGGCTACGTGCCTCGGGTGAATTTTTTACAAACACAGCTCGATGCTGCCAAGAATTTTTATCCTAAAAACAAATCAACAAACCTTTTTTATACCACACTTTCAGCGATGAGCGTGGCTTATTGGAATAACCAAGGCACCTTTACGGACAATACTAGCTATGTCGCGTTTGAGGGAACAATGAAGGATCGTTCCAGCTTTGGGACCTATCTTTCTTATGATTATGTGAAATTATTGTATGATTTTGATGCGACTCGGATGGGGAATACAGCCATCAAAAGGGGCACAGAACATGACTGGTACGCATTGAATGCACGCTACATGTCATCCCCTATTAAATTATTCACCTATACGCTGAGCTCACGTATTGGGGGGTATTATGGAAAAGGATGGCGCACAGGAATTACGGCTGATATTGGCTATCGATTCCAGCCTTATGGTAGCGTTTCTGTGGCATTAGATTATAATGATATTGTGGACGTAGAGATTCCAGGAACAGAAGCGATGGCAGCGAAGAAAGTATCCTCTAACTTTTGGATTATTCGACCTAAAATTGATATCACGTTTACGAATAAATTGTTCTTTGCCACCTTCTTTCAAATCAATCAACAAACAAAAAATATTAATCTAAATGCGCGTCTGCAATGGCGTTACAAACCGGCGTCTGATTTATTTTTAGTGTACACGGATAATTATTTTCCGGAAATCATGCAAATTCGTAACCGTGCAGTGGTGTTGAAATTGAATTATTGGCTTAATTTGTAATCAAAATAAAAAAATATACTATGAAAAAGTACTTATTACTATTGTCTTGCTTGATGTCTTTCAGTGTTTTGGCACAGAAAGCCGTTCCCTCACCTCCTGCCGTTGCATCACAAAAAGTAGGCAACACGGAAGTAATGATTAAATATGCGCAACCTTCGACAAAAGGCCGTTTGGTTTTTGGTAAAAAAGAGGCGAAAGCATTAGTACCTTATGGTGAAGTTTGGAGAACAGGCGCGAACGATGCGACTACGTTCGAAATTTCAAATGATATCACCATTCAAGGGAAAACATTAGCTAAAGGTGTTTATTCTTTATTCTCGATTCCAGGTGAGTCAGAATGGACGATTATCTTTAACAAAGAAGCTAAAATGTGGGGAGCTTATACCTACAAAGAAGCAAACGATGTGCTTCGCGTAAAGGCTCGTGTTAGTGAGCATGCGCATACAGAAAAATTCACAATCGGAATTACGGCTGCTGGCCAAGTGACTTTGGATTGGGATAAATCATCTGTTTCTTTTTACTTGAAATAAAATCAAGAAGTTGATAAAAAAGCGGCTCAGAAATGGGTCGCTTTTTTTATTGCCAAAATTCGTTTGAATTACACATTCCTTTGGCTATTTTTACTCGCAATTGACGATAAATAAAGAATATATGAAAAAGGTATTGATAGCGGAAGATAGCTCAGTGATCCAAAATTTAGCGAAGAAGATTTTAGAATTTCAAAATTTTGAGATCCACGCCGTGAAAAACGGACAACAAGTATTAGACGAATTAGCGAAAGCTGAATTCGATATTATCTTACTTGATATCAATATGCCCGTAATGGATGGTATGGATTGTGCTCGTTCTGTACGTGCACTAGCTGATAAGAAAAAAGCGGCCATTCCCATGATCGCGATTACAGGGAATGCGCGCAATTATTCAATGGATGATTTCAAAGCAGCTGGATTCAATGATTTCTTAGCTAAACCCTTGAACTTCGATTCATTGGTTTCTCAGGTAAAAGCCTTAACGGAATAAGCGCATGTCCCCTTCTAAAGTAACGTTTTTAGGAACGGGAACTTCGCAGGGGATTCCGATGATTGCTTGTAACTGTTCAGTTTGTCAGTCTACAGATGAGAAAGATAAGCGTCTACGTGTTTCGATTCATATCGAAATAGGCGGTAAAAGTTTTATCATTGATACGGGCCCAGATTTTCGTCAGCAAGTTCTTCGGGCCGGAATTAAGCGTCTGGATGCCGTACTATATACACATGAACACAAAGATCATACCGCTGGAATGGATGATGTGCGTGGATTTAATTTTCACCAACAATCTGCGATTCCATTGTATGCCCGCGCTCAGGTCATTGCCCAGTTGAAGCAGGAGTTTGCCTATGCTTTTGGAGATAATAAATACCCGGGTGTGCCAGAAATTGATGTCTATGAGATTGATGGTCAGCCATTCACGGTGCAAGGAATCGATATTCAGCCCGTATTTGTAAAGCATTATTATTTAGATGTGCTCGGTTTTCGTTTTGGGAAATTTGCCTACGTAACGGATGCGAATTCCATCGAGCCCAAGGAGCTGGATAAATTAAGGGATTTAGATGTGTTAGTTATCAATGCCTTGCGTAAGACCTCCCATATTTCCCATTATACCTTAGCAGAAGCGCTTGATTTGATTGCAGATTTAAAGCCTAAAAAGGCCTACATTACACACATTAGCCATCAAATGGGGCTGCATGCTGAAGTAAATAAAGAGTTGCCACCTAACGTTTCATTAGCCCATGATGGGCTTGTTTTAGACTTCTGATATGTCGCTAAAAGCTGTTTTGTTTGATATGGATGGAGTGATTGTGGATAATTTACCTTATCACGTGGAGGCTTGGTTGCTTTTTTGCCAGCGCAATGGTATTCCATTGACTCGCGAGGTGTTTTACAAAGAGCTGAATGGGATGAATTCGAAGGATACCTTCGAATGGTTCTACAAAAAGGAGATGACACGTTCCGAGGTGGAAAAGTTAGAGGAAGAGAAGGAATTACTTTACCGTGGATTTTATGCTGCCCATAGAAAGCCAGCGGAAGGACTAGTGTCTTTTTTACAGGATTTGCGATCAAGAGGTATTAAAACGGCTTTAGCTACCTCAGCGGGGCCAGGAAATATAGATTTTATTGTGGATGGACTAGGTATTCGGAATCAGTTTGACGCTATAATTGGTGGGGCGGAAGTCACAAAAGGTAAGCCTGATCCAGAGATATACGTGAAAGCGGCAGCACTTGTAGGTGTTGCTCCGGAGGATTGTTGGGTGATAGAGGATTCGCTTCAAGGGATTGCCTCTGGACTTGCCGCCGGTGCTCGAGTGGTAGGAATAACCACTTCCCATACCGCAGAGGAATTAGCTCATACACAGGTAATTGCCTCTAATTTTGTTGGTTTATATGAAAAAATAGCAGCCTTATGAGAATTCTGTCAATCTTATTAGTGTGTATTAGTTTTGCGTCTTTCTCTCAAAAGGGACGCCCTAAGATGGAAATGGTGCCTGGCATCATGATTCAGGAATATACGCCTGAATTCATGGGCTTGAAACGCGATTTGCCAGAAGGATATACGGAATCAATGCGCGCAATTTTAGCACAAGCCGAGGCCATTAAACTCGAAGCAACTTCCCAAACCAAAGCCTCAGCAACCATCAATTTAACATTTGAAACAAGTCCTCCGGCAGATATAAAAGCTGTTTTTGAAAAAGCAGCGGCCACCTGGTCAACCGTATTTTCATCTGATGTACCCATTACTATTTATGTTAAATGGGCACCGTTAGCTGCCAATGTTTTAGGAAGTGCGGGGACCACAGCAAATATCCGAAATTTTGTAGGGGCTAATCGTTTAAATACATTTTATCCCATTGCCTTAGCTGAGAAAATGGCGCATAAAAACTTGAATGGGAATAATGCTGAAGTTGTAGCGACCTTTAATTCTGACTTTAAAGATTGGTATATCGCAACATCTGGAGTGCCTACAAGCTCCCAAATCGATCTTTATTCGGTCGTTTTACATGAGATGGGGCATGGCCTCGGATTTATAGGTCAAATATCAGTTGAGGATGGCAAGGCAGGATATGGATATCCGGGAATTTTTGACCGGTATTTGATCAACTCTGCAAAAGCTTCATTAACAGATACCACAAAGTTCAAGAATCCTTCAACGGCACTTTACAGCCAAATAATCTCTAATGATATTAGTTTATCCTCTCCTTCCATTTTAAACGCGAATGGGGGCGCAGCTAAAATTTTTGCGCCAACAACCTATAAAGAAGGATCTAGTATTTACCATGTGGACCAAGCAACCTACGGGGTAACAAGTCCTAATGCCTTAATGACACCTCAAATTGCTCGTGGGGAGATTACCCATTCCATAGGTCCTATCGTTAGTTCTGCTTTCAATGATTTTGGGTGGTATTCTTCTAATTTGATAGGTGAGGAATACAATGATACAGAAGATCAGTCTACGGATAAAAATTTTACTGTGAAAGTATATTCGGATACGCTTTGGGATGAATCCTCTTTAAAGCTTTATCTAGCCATTAATTCGAATACATTTAATCCCATTTCTGCATTTTCTAAATCAGGAAACACCTATTCCTATACCTTGCCTAAAAGTGCTACGCCTCGAAATATCAAGTATTACTGGTATGCTCAGGAAAAATCTGGCAAAAAATTTGTTACCCCAGCTGAAGCACCGCTCATAACTGGTACACCCTTTGGCAGTTATTTTGAGTTCAATATCGCCCCTGACACGACTAAGCCAGAAGTGGTTTTTGCTAATTCATTGAAATATATTTTCAGCTCACAGAATGTAATTCCATTACCGACCTTACTAGCTGCTGATAACATTGGTATTGATACGGTTTACATGGAGTACTCCATCAATAATGGTGCTTTTATTCGGAAAGGATTTAAGAAAGTTCCTGGATCAACGTATAGTTATTCGAATAGTTTTGAATTCGCTGCTGGCCTATTGAAGGCAGGTGACGTGATTAAATACCGAATTAGTGTAAAAGACAAGGCCAAAACCGCTAATGTTGTCACGCTTCCTACTACTGGCACTTTCGAATTTATGGTCCTTAGCTTGCAAGCTCCCGCGGCGAGTTATATTCAAAATTTTGATTCAACTCCCTCTACAGATTTTTATTTAAAAGGCTTCAGTTTTGCAAAGCCGACAGGTTTTCCTACTATAGGATTACATAGTCAACATCCTTATGCGGACGGAACCGAGGAATCCTATGATGGTGCTGGGGGATCAGATCAGTTCACTAACAGCGATGCCATCTTATTGAAGCCAATTACGGTTCGAGCCGACACGGCGAAAATCTCTTTTGATGAAGTGGTCTTGGTAGAACCGGGAGAAGCTGGAGCTTCTTTTTTAAATATAAACGGAACCGTTAATCGAGAATTTTTTGATTATGTGACGGTTCAAGCCTCAAAAGATGCGGGTAGAAATTGGTTTAATTTAATCAATGGCTGGGATTCGAATCATTCACCACTTTGGTTAGGCGTGTATAATTCAGGTAGTGATTCTAAAGGGAATTCAACAGGTCTGGGTACATCTACGTTGACTATAAAAAGGGAAATCGACTTACTTTCCTCTGGCATAATTAAAGCGGGAGATCAAATAGTCTTTCGTTTTCGATTGCATGCGGATGTAGGGGCACATGGATGGGGCTGGGCGATTGACAATTTAGCCATTCAAGAAGTGGTAGCTCCGGCACCACCTCCGCCACCACCACCACCACCTCCATTGGTTTTAGCGGCTGAACCTGCCTCTTATTCAGCTGAATTGCAGGTTACTCCTAATCCTTCTTCACAGGTTATTCGGGTGAGATTAAGAGTAGGTTCACAAGAAGAGCAAATACAAGCTGGGATTCTAAATGCCTCAGGACAGTGGGTGCAGCAAGAAAGCTTACAGGTAAAAGGCGGAATGTTAGATAAGCAATTTGACATTTCGGCTCTGCAAACTGGCATGTATTTTGTTCAAGTAATAGTGAATGGTAGCGTATTTAATAAGCGAATTATTGTGGTTCGCTAAGGCCTAGCAAAGCTTTTTACTTATCTTTGTAGTCTTAATCATTAAAATTAGCCCTATGTCTTGGTTTTCAAGAAAAGAAAAAGGAATTGTTACCCCCACCGCTTCTAAGTTAGATGCTCCGGATGGTTTATGGTACCAATGTCCTTCTTGCAAAAAAGCGATTCATACGCGCGAACACCGCCTGTTTGCCTATACATGTTCGGGTTGTAATTACCACGAAAAGATTGGTTCTCAAGACTATTTCGAGTTATTATTTGACAATTCGCTTTATACCGAATTAGACCCTATGATGGGTTCAGGTGATCCCTTGGAGTTTACGGATACAAAAAAATACACGGATCGAATTAAAGCCACAGAATATAATACGGGCTTGAAAGATGCGGTTAGAACAGCCCACGGAGAAATCAACGGTTTGCCTATCTGTATTTCAGCTATGGACTTTAATTTCATTGGTGGATCGATGGGATCCGTGGTGGGAGAGAAGATCACACGCGGAATGCGCCACTCCTTAGAAACAGGGAAGCCTTTCTTGATGATCTCTCGCTCCGGTGGTGCCCGAATGATGGAGGCTGGTTTTTCTTTAATGCAGATGGCCAAAACCTCTTCCTTAATCGCCCTCCTCGCAGAAGCAAAAATCCCTTACATCTCCTTAATGACAAACCCGACAACGGGCGGTGTGACGGCTTCCTTTGCGATGCTAGGCGATTTCAACATCGCTGAACCAGGTGCTTTGATCGGCTTTGCTGGCCCACGTGTTATCAAAGAAACGATCGGAAAGGATTTGCCTAAAGGATTCCAAAGCTCTGAATTTGTCGAAGAGCATGGCTTCTTAGATTTCATCGTAGATCGCAAAGATTTAAAAGACAAATTGAGTTCCTTGTTAGGGATGTTGAAATAAAGATAAAGCCAGCTGTTTAGCTGGCTTTATTGTTATAGATCCTTTATGCGGTTTTTTCATGCAACCAATTGAGGTATTCTTCCTGCGTTTCAAAAGCGATTATATTAATCTCCCCTTTAAGCACCTTTTGCCAACTGTTTTTATAGATGGAAAGTAAAACCAACATGTTTTTAGAATAGGGCTCATGAATGGTTAGTTTGCCTTCTTTTGAAATAATATCTATTCTCATGGAAGACTCCTCTTCCTCCACTAACTCGATATCTTTTACGGATTCCCAAGAGCAAATCAGGTGTAATTCACTTTTTTCTTGGCAGTTACTATAGAATCCATCCCTATTTACGTACAAGAAGCCAGATAATTCTTTGTCCGATACGTTGACTAAAGAGGTAAAAAAGAAAGGGTTGTGATTATTTGTTTCGTAGCCTAATTCGCATAAGGCAGTTTTTACATATACTAAAGTTGCTAAGGCTTTTTCTTCCTTTATTTTCGAGGAAGCAGTGGCTACTAACTCATCGTTATCTAAGTCAAAATCTCCCAAATTAATTTCAGTAGCGTCGGAATCGTCTGCCATGACAAAATCAGCCCAATTGATTTCATTTGAGTTAGAACTAGTATCTATTTTGATGTTTTGGTCCCCTAATTCAGTTTTTTCTTTTTCTATGGCCATAAGTACTAGTTAGTAGACAAGAGAAAATAAAGCAAAATTGTAATGGACAAAAATGACTTTTTTTGCCCACAAAAAAAAGCCCGCTATCTCTAGCGGGCTTTTTCATAAAATAATGTAAAGACTATTCTTCGATTACTGCTGCGGCTACCGCTACTGGAGCTGCTGCTTTAGCACGAGATTTCTTTTCTTTTTCTGGAGCTGGGATTACATCCTCAACACCTGCGAATACGCGTCCGCAATGCTCGCAAACTAAGATTTTCTTCTTGTCTTTGATATCTGTTTGACGTTGCGGTGGCACAGAGCTGAAACATCCACCACAAGCACCACGCTTCACTAAAACAACTGCTAAGCCGTTACGTGCATTATCGCGTAATTTTGTGTAGGATTTTAACAAGCGCTCGTCTACCGTTTTCACTGCTTTCTCGCGATCTTTTAATGATTTCTGTTCCTCTTCCTCGCTCTCAGCAATGATTACTTGTAATTCATTTTGCTTGATCTCAAGATCTTTTTTGCGTTCGAATAAGTTCGATTCTACCGAAGCGATTTCGTCGTTTTTATTCAAAACTTTAAAATCGATTTCTTTAATACGCTTATCTGCAATTTCCATTTCGATTCCTTGCAATTCAATTTCTTTAGAAATTGCATCGAATTCGCGGTTATTGCGCACATTCATTTGTTGTTCCTTGTACTTAATGATTAAGTTATCAGAGTTCTTCTTTGCGATTCTGTAGTTAGCGATTTGCTCTTCAAAATCAGCTACGTCTTGCTGGAATTTAGCCAAACGAGTCTCTAAACCCATGATCTCATCTTCTAAATCACGAACTTCTTCCGGTAAATCACCGCGTACTTTCTTGATATTATCTAACGTTGAATCAATGGTTTGAAGCTTTAAAAGGGCCTCTAACTTTTGGGCAATCGTTGTTTCGGTAACTGTAGCCATTATTCTAATTTATTTGAATTGTCTAAATTCTATCCTTTTTATTAAGCATGGAACACTGGATTTGTATTCGTTTCGCTTTTCAGGAGAACCGCAAAAGTACTAATTTTTTTTGATAAATATTCATTTATTGCCTCAATTATCATTACTTCGGATTCGTAATGCCCCACATCGAGGACTAAACATTGATTTTCTGCGTCAAAAAATTCATGGTACTTGATATCTGAAGTGATATAGGCATCACAACTTTGTTTCACCGCTTCTTTAATCAAGAAACTTCCTGCCCCACCACAAACCGCGACTCTTGAAATCTTACCTGTTGTGGGTAAGGCGGTATGCTTTACTGCGTGAAGGCCTAAACGTTTTTTGACAAATTGTAAAAATTCAGCGGGATCAAGTGGCTTTTCCAAGGTTCCAATGAAACCCGAACCCACGTTTTCCCATGAATTATCAAGTGAAAAAATGGAATGGGCCACCTCCTCATACGGATGAGCGGATTTTAAAGCCGCCAAAATAGCAGTAGTTAGGTGCGCAGGAAAAATCATTTCTACCTTTACTTCGTTTACTTCGGATAATACATTAGCTGTTCCTGTGTGGGGATTAGCTTCCATTGAAGGTTGAAAACGACCCAGACCTTCGGATGTAAAGCTACAAGAAGAATATTCGCCTATGTTTCCTGCTCCGGCTGAATGCAACGCCTCTCTCACGGAGTTTTCATGCGTCGCAGGAACATAATAGTGCAGAGCCTTTAAGGCATCGCGCATCGGTTTCAATACCTGTCCTGTAATGCCTAGCTTAGCAGCTAAATGGTAGCTGACGCCCAGTGGAGCGTGATCTAAATTTGT
>CANLVU010000016.1 GCA_947494535.1 Cytophagaceae bacterium | reverse complement strand
GACAAAAATCGATCTGCTCTTTTGTTAAATACCGATAGGATGAACTAAAAATCTCCGGCACAAATCCCAGGTCGGCAAGCATCTGCTCCGGCGACTCTTTCTCCACTAAAGCGGAAATGTGCCCCTTATTGATGGCCGTTTTCCAGTATTTCAAGACCGCGAAATCGAAACTCTGCAAGGTCAAAACGGAAGGCGAAATGTGGGTTGAAATCACCGTCCAAACGCGATCAGCGAATTCCTTCACGGTCGCTGGTTGTGATTTTCCGTATTCAGATGGCTCTGATTTGATCTCGATGTTGTAATAGATCTTACGACCTGTTTTGCTAGCAAAAGCTTCGCCCAAGGCTAACACTTCCGAAAGTAAAGGCTTGTAGGTAGAGACACGCGCTTGCTCTGGGAAGAGCTTGTTTCCGCGAGATCCTACGTCGAAGGATTTGATTTCGGCATAGGATTTTTGGTGTAAGTTAATAGAGGCATCGAGCACTGGCGAACCATCCGGAAAAGACGCATACAATGGATTCATATAGGGTTCATGCGAGACCACGACCTGACCGTCAGCAGACAGACAAACGTCCATTTCAAGTACGGTCACCCCCATCTCCAGCGCGTGTTGAAATGCTGGCAAGGAGTTCTCAGGATACAAGCCCCTGCAACCACGATGTCCCTGAATAACAGGCGATTGCCCCATAGAAATTAGATTAACAAACAATAATAAGAAAAGAAGTTTCCTCATGGTTTTTTAGCCGCTGCTTTTTTTCCACGCTCTTCAATAATTTCATTCACTCGGGTATATAATTTGATAAAAGCGGCTGGATCTTTCACATAGAACCCCAGGCTTTTTGAAACCATAGCAGAATCGAGACCCCGTTTTTTTAGCGATTGCTTCGATATCTCATGGAAAATAACTAAGGCTGTGTCGGTATTTCCCAAGCTCATGTTTTGGACGATTGCTTCATCGATGTGAATATCTGCCAAAACCTGTGCCATCTTCTCCTGTTCTAATCGGTTGCCCACCGATTCTTCTGAGCACGCACTAAAAGCAAATACCCCCAGTGCCAAGAAAAGCAATAAATAGACTTTTTTCATCTTGTAAATATACCCGTAAATTAGAAAGCTTTTAGCTCATTTCATTCAGATTGGGTAAAAAATAGGTAATTTAGTCTCGTGGATATGGACATTAAAGCCTTCCTGACCCATGTTGTTCAGCTGGAAATTCGCATTAGAAAAGCAATTAACACGCAAATGCATGGAAATTTCTCCTCCGTCTTTAAGGGATCGGGCTTAGAGTTTAGTGACCTACGCCAGTACCATTACGGAGACGACGTTCGGCACATTGACTGGAATACCTCTTCAAAGGGTCACGGGACATTTGTAAAACTCTTCAAAGAGGAAAAGGAACAAACCGTTTTCTTCCTAATAGACGTCAGTGCCTCCGGTAGCGTGGGCAGACGCGGAAATAGCAAAATCAAGACTTTAAAAGAAGTGGCTGGGGTGTTAGCCTTTGCTGCGATTCAAGAAGCGAGCCATTTAGGCTTTGTCTGCTTTAGCGATAAAAACGAAAAATACATGCCTCCAGCGATGGGCAAAAAGCATGGTTACAAGGTGATTTCTGAGCTTTTTAGAGTGGAAGCGGAGAATTCAGCTACTGATTTAAAGGCTGGCTTAACCTTTGCTTTACAGACCTTAAAACGCAAAAGTCTTTTGTTCGTTTTATCTGACTTTATCGATGAAGGATATGAAGATTTATTGCGTGCTGCAGCTTTGAAGCACGATTTAGTGGTCTTGCATACCCTTGATCAACAAGAAATTCAATTGCCTTCCATGGGGATTATTCCCATCTTTGATCCGGAACGTAAGCGGACGACTTGGGTAAATACCTCCACGCGTGGCTTCAAGAATTTACTCCAGCAGCAGGTCAAAAACCGTGGAGTAGAACTAAAAGAAATGTGCAAGAAATGGCACGCAGATTACGTTGAATTGCGTTCGGGCGAGGATTTCGTTCCGGCATTAGTCAAACTTTTTAATGCCAGACGCTAATGCAAGAGACGCCATTCATCATTAAGGGGAAGTTTCAGGAGGATTCGGTGGTGATCGGACAGCCGATTCACTATTCTTTGTATGTGCGTCACCCGAAAGGACAAGAAGTGTTTTTTCCGAATGCGAACCAGAATTTTGGCGCATTTGAGACGGTCAAACGCGAGTTTTTTGCCACGAAGACAACGGCTTCTGGGTCTTTAGATTCTGCCGTTTATACGCTGCGTTTGTTTAATTTGGCCCCAGTCCAAAAACTGCAAATACCGATTTACCTTTTGCAAGAACCCGATTGTACCCTCATTTATCCGGTGGTAGATAGCGTGCATTTGAAGCGCTTATTGCCACATCCGGAACAGATTGATTTAGATTCTTTGTACCAAAGCATCCCCATCCAGCCTCTGAGCCCTAAAACAGAACTTAAAAACGTTTTTGCGGCGGGAATTAGTTTACTGATTTTGGCGGGATTAATCTACTGGATTTTCGGTAGAGCCATCACCAAGCTCTTCAAACGCTATTTATTGTGGAGACGACACCGGGAATTTAGACGTACATTTCAGCGTTATACAAGACAAGTCGCTGGCACACCTGTGGGTTTAAACAATTTAGAGAAAGCCTTCTCCGCCTGGAAAAAATATATGGAGGAATTAACGAAATTACCCTTTACCACCTTTACTTCGAAAGAAATGCTAGATAATCTAGCGGACGAGGCGATGGAAAAGGTGTTGAATGAGATGGATTCGGCCATTTATGGCGGAAACTTCTCTGATAATACAACAGAATCCGTTCAATATCTAGACGCATTAGCGGCAAATTTATATGAAGTAGAACAAGAGAAGATCCAGAACAATGAAGTTTAATCCGCTCTATTCTTGGCATCAAATTCAGGCTTTCTTCACTTTTGAGTGGGAGAATAGTCTGTTTTTATATGGCTTAATTTGGCCTTTCATCGTCTATTTCATCAAGTATTTACGTCAGCGAGGAAACAAGCCACGCCTGGAATTATCCCTCTCTGTTCCCTTGCAGCAAAACAGGATTTCGCTCTTTTTGAGTTATATCCCCATGGTCATACAGGTCCTGTGCATCTCTTCCGTCATCATCGTGGCGGCAGGTCCCTACCGCGTGATCAAACACCAGAAAAAGCAAGTCGAAGGTATTGACATCGCTCTGGCTTTGGACATCTCCTCCTCCATGCAGACGCGAGATATTAGCCCTAGTCGCTTAGAAACGGCTAAAACGATGGGTAAAGAATTCATCCGTCAGCGGAGCCACGATCCCATTTCGTTAATCGCCTTCGCGGGTGCTCCCTATTTAGCGAGCCCCATCACTACGGACACCGCCTTTTTATTGCATCAATTGCAGCAGTTACAAACGAATCAAATCGTGGAAGAGGGAACGGCTTTGGGCGATGCGTTAGGGATGTGTATTAACCAAATCCGCGACTCCGAAAACCCCAAGAAAATCAGTATCCTGATTTCTGATGGAAACAATACAGCCGGTAATCTAGACCCGGTTACGTCCGCGGAACTAGCAAAGAATTTTAACATTAAAGTCTATACCATCGCCGTAGGAAGCCTTCAGCCGAGCATAGACCCAGTAGATGAAAGTACCCTGCGCGAAATCGCAACGATAACCAAAGGGAAATTTTTCCGAGCGACAAATGGCCAGGCTCTGCAACAGATTTTCCAAGAAATTGATAAAATGGAGGCCTCGGTGGTCAAAACGGTTACCTGGGAAGAACACATCTCCCTCTCCTACTTATTTGCTGAAATTGCCCTCATCTTGTTCTTCGTTGGATTGTGGGTGCGTTTCAGCTGGATAGGCAACTCTTTAGAAGATTAATATGGTTTTATTTCCGCACGCAAAGATTAATATTGGCTTGTACATCACAAAGAAGCGCAAGGATGGATTTCACGATTTAGAGACGTGTTTCTTTCCAGTGCCATGGACAGATGTGTTGGAAATTACACCATCAGAAGAGGAATTCACCTTCAGCTCCTCTGGCTTAGACATCGCTGGTGCTATCGAAGATAACCTTTGCTACAAGGCTTATGAGCTACTTCGTGCGGATCATAAAATGCCGCCCGTGCACATTCACCTGCACAAAATTATCCCGATGGGAGCTGGTTTAGGCGGAGGATCGTCTGACGCGGCATTTACGTTAATGGGATTGAGAGACATGTTCCAGTTGCCTTTAACAAACGAAGATTTACAGCCATAC
This sequence comes from Cytophagaceae bacterium, assembly GCA_947494535.1. Taxonomy (GTDB): domain Bacteria; phylum Bacteroidota; class Bacteroidia; order Cytophagales; family Spirosomataceae; genus Aquirufa. The sequence continues at coordinate 24,842 of CANLVU010000016.1, read as the reverse complement.
GCGGCTAAATTAGGAAGTGATTGCGCGTTTTTCTTGTCGAATCAGGCGGCTTTTGGCAAAGGGAAAGGAGATCAACTCAGCCCGATCGAAGCGAGCCTGAAAGGTAAATTTCTTGTGCTCTTGTACCCAGCAGTGGGCATCTCTACTGCGCAAGCCTATGCCGGAGTGACGCCAGCAAAAGCGCCGGTAGATCTACGCAAAGCCATTCTGAAGGAAGGCTGGAAAGAGACGATTTCGAATGACTTCGAGAAAAGCATCTTTCCCCATTATCCTGTACTTGCTACCTTGAAAGAGGAGATGTATACCTTGGGTGCTAGCTATGCAGCGATGAGCGGTTCGGGGTCGACGATTTTTGGGATATTCGATAAAAAAATCGACCCACCTACGGGATGGGCCGATTATACTGTTTGGTCTAGCTGGGTCGATTAGTCTTTCGCGAAGATCGCTTCTATGGCTGAAGCTCCCTTTGTCACTACTTTACCAGCCGGTAATGTTTTCAATAATTTGATTCCCGCGTATTCTGGTGTCGAGCTCAAAATCTCCACAGGCACTTGTGCCATCGCGCCGTTTGTCATTTCTACGTAGATAAATCCACCTTTCCCCACGCGAGCAAGGCCTGCTTGTGGGATGCTGGGAATTTTTTGGGATCCTACTTGGATACGTGCGCTGACGAATTGTCCTACGGTAAAATTCTTTTCGTCCGATTTTTTCTCAAAATGCCCGTGAACGGACGTCGTGCGATTTGTTAAATCGACTTGTGGAGCGATAAGGAAGATTTTGGCACTGGCTTTTTGTCCCTCTGATTCGAATTCGATGATTTGACCAATGTTTAATTTCGCCAAATCCTTCTCAAAAACTTTCAATTCTACATGCTTATCTTCCATACCTACCACCTTGATTAGCACATCGGAAGGCGTCACGTATTTTCCGATTGCCAAAAACTGGTCTTGGATATATCCATCAATCGGTGAACGCAAGGTTAAAACCGAGCTAAGATTTCCCTTCGCCAGCGATTTCAAGTCACAACCTAATACTTCTAACTTCAGTCCCAAAGCCTTCACCTGGGCATTCACATTCCCTAAGTCGGCTTCCGATTGTTGCAATTTTTTCTTCGAACCCACTTCTTCGTTCGTCAACACTTGTTGACGCGACTTCTCCGAACTCATAAAGGTCTGCGAAGACAGAGCCTGCAAATACTCTTGTTGCATTTGGATGAAATCAAGCGAAGTTAAGGTCGCCAAAGCCTGGCCTTTCGACACCTTTTTACCCGGAAGCAATTCGTAGGTCGTTTTCACGTAGCCAGCGATGGGGATCGAGATAGAGGCTAAAGACACCGGCGGCACATCGACCACTCCTGTACATTTAATTTCAGTCGACATTTCGCGTTCTTCCAAAGCGCCAAATTCAATGCCCGCATTCGTCTTCTGTTCTACGCTTAACTTAATTTCAGATACGGGCGTTTCCGTTTCGGATTCTTCTTTTTTCGAGCATGCGGCTAAGCTGAATACAAGGCATAGCGCTGCTAATCTAACTATCTTATTCATTTCCAATGAGTGTTTGACGTGTGATAATCGCCTGGTTGTAGGCGTTGACTTCTTGAATATAACTCTCCCGAATCTGCCAAGCTTGCTGGGTATTTTGCAACATTTCGACGTATTCGATTTCCCCCTGCTGGTAGGATTTCAGCGCGGTCTTCTCCAGCAAAGCGGCTTGAGGCAAAGCGGTGGAAGTATAGTAGGCTAAACTAGCGCGGTATTTTGCGACTGCTGCCTCCGCATTCTTGTAATCCGTTTGCAAAGCCGATTCGGCTTGGATTTTTTGGCTGACAAAAGCCTCCTCTTGCAATTTCGCCGAGGCAATTTTTGCTTTCTGTCCTTTCCCAAAAATCGGAATCGCCAGGCCAGCCTGAACGAAATTTTGGCCTCCTACATTTTCAATACTTTGGTTAGTCATCCCGATTCTCACATCCGGTTTCAGTCGTTCTCTTTCCACAGCTGTTAACAATTTACCATGCTCCACCTGCTCAGCTAAGAGTTCGATAGTCGGATTTTTCGACAGATCCAGTCCCGCAGCACCGGATTCCATAGCTAACGATTCCTTTCCCTCTATTTCGAATTCACTAGGTTCATTGATCCAATAAGCGAGGTTCTGATAGGCTGTTTTTTGATCCGCTTCTAACGCAATTCGCTTCTGTTGAAACTCCCGCAAGCGTGTTTCTGCCGCCATCAATTCCAGACGATTCGTCTCGCCTTGCTGGAACTTAATAGTGGCCGCACGCTTCATTTGCGTGTACAAACTATCTTGAGAAGCGAGAAATTGTAGATTTTTCTGCTGTGCCAAAATCTGGTAGTAATAGAATTTCACACTCGAAACCACCAAATTCTGCGTTATCTTCAAACGCTTTTCGCTCATCACCTTCGCCGAAGTCAAGGCCTTTACCTGTGCCTTCAACAACGTGGGCCACGGGATACTTTGAGAAAACATCAGCGTATAATCCTGGCTAGTCGAAGTCTGCGTTTTTCCATACTGCCCATCGACCGTGCCTTTAGGTAATTCCTTTCCGGAGTTGATAAAAGCCTCCGCGGTTTTAACGTCGGCTAGGCCGGTGGCGAGGAGGGCGTTGCGGGTGGAAGCGCGCTCTAAACACGTTTTTAGCGACAGGCGGGGGTCGTCGCTATGCGACTTAGTCAATGGGTCGTCACTTCGTGACTTAGTCGAAAGGCGGGAGTCGCTAGTCACTAGTCGATAGTCGATAGTCGACAGGCGGGAGTCGCTAGTCGCTAGTCCAGAGGCTATGCCAGAGAATGACATCAAAATAAATAAAACAATCATTCCTAGACCTTTGGCCTTCAGCTTCTTTTCTCTGCGGCCCATGACGATTGAATAAACCACTGGAATAACGACCAACGTTAAGAAGGTGGCGGTGATCAAACCACCGATCACGACCGTCGCTAATGGACGCTGAACTTCCGCTCCAGGCGAGTGGCTCAGCGCCATAGGCAAGAAACCTAAAGAGGCCACTGCCGCGGTCATGATGACTGGTCTAAAACGCAATTCCAAGCCTTTCTTCAGACGTTCTTCCACGCCCAATCCTTCGTCCGCTAATTGCTTAAAGTAGGAAAGCAATACGATTCCATTCAACACCGCGACACCGAACAGGGCAATAAAACCGATACCCGCCGAAACCGAGAAAGGCATTCCTCTGAGCCAAAGTGCCACTACACCACCGATTGCTGATAAAGGGATCGCTAGGTAGATAATGGAAGCCTCTAAGAAGCTTTGGAAAGTAAAAAATAACAACACGAAAATCAGGGCAAGCGCGATAGGAACCACTAAAGCTAACCGTGATTTCGCCGCCTGTAAATTCTCAAATGTTCCACCGTAGGTCACATAGTACCCAGCCGGCAAGGTGATCTTATTTTTCATGACTTTTTGGATATCTGCTACCACACTTTCCACGTCGCGACCACGCACGTTAATCCCGATGGTAATCCGACGGTGCGTATTATCCCGAGAGATTTCTAGTGGCGCGTTTTCATAGTTCACATCCGCCACTTCTTGCAAAGGGATTTGAGAGCCGGAAGGAAGGTCGATGTAGAGTTCGCGCAAATTCTGAATGTCTTGGCGGTGTACCGAATCCATCCGTACCACTAGGTCAAAACGTTTCTCCCCTTCCATCACGATTCCCGCCGTTTCACCGGCAAAAGTCATCTTGATGGCCGAGTTCACCTCGTTCACATTCAAGCCATATTGCGCCATCTTGACGCGGTTGTATTTCACCACGAGTTGCGGGATGCCATCGATTTGTTGAACTTTGATGTCCGCTACGCCGTCGATGGTGCGAATATAGCGAGACGCTTCCGTGGCGTGATCAAACAATTCTTGGAGGTCTTCCCCAAAAATCTTCACCGCAATATCCGATTTCACCCCTGCGATCAGCTCGTTGAAACGCATTTGAATCGGTTGCGTGAACTCAAAATTGACTTCCGGAAAAGCATCTAATTCTTTGTCCATCTTCTCCTCTAATTCCTCCATCGTCTTCGCGTTTTTCCATTCCGACGGATCCTTCAGCTGAATGATCAAATCGCAGGAATTTATCCCCATTGGATCAGTAGGAATTTCGGATGCCCCGATACGGGAAACAACTTGCTTAATTTCTGTAGGAAATTTCTTCATCAGCATCGCTTGGGCGGCAGTGTTGACTTTGATACTTTGGGACAAAGAGGCATTGGTAGGCAGTAAAGTTTCTACCGCAAAATCGCCCTCATTCAGTTCGGGTATGAACTCCCCGCCTAAAGTCATAAAGAGTGCACCGCTGGCCGCAAATAGACCAAATGCGCCTATAATTACCGATTTGCGTTGCTTCAAAGCCCAGTGAATGATGGGTTGATAACCGCGGTATAAAAAGCCCATGATGCGGTCTGCAATCGTTATATCGTGGCTGATTTTCTTGTCCAAAAACAAGGCAGACATCATCGGAACATACGTCAATGATAGAATCAAAGCACCAAAGATGGCGAAACTAACCGTTTGAGCCATCGGCCTAAACATCTTCCCTTCTATACCTCCTAAGGCCATAATCGGTAAGTAAACGATCAATATGATGATGACTCCGAAGGCAGCAGAGCCGAAAATGGCTTTGGCAGAAATACCCACTTCCTCATCCATCGCCTGCTGACTTAATTCCTCGCCCTTTCGATGGCTATGGAGCCGGTGAATGATGGACTCCACGATGATGACGGCACCATCTACAATCAGGCCAAAGTCAATCGCACCCAAACTCATCAGGTTCGCCGACACTCCGAATATGTGCATCATCGCAAAGGCAAACAAAAGACAAAGTGGAATCACCGATGCCACAATCAAACCAGCGCGCCAATTTCCTAACAATAAAATCAGAATAAACACGACGATTAATCCTCCTTCGATTAAGTTCTTTTCTACTGTATTAATGGCTCGACCGATCAACACACTTCGATCTAAATAGGGCACAATGTGAATTCCTTGCGGCAATGTCTTACCGATGATTTCCATTTGAACTTTAACATCCTGCACGACTTGATTCGCGTTTGCTCCCTTTAAAAGTAACATGACGCCACCCACAGCTTCACCCTCTCCGTTTCGGGTCATGGCGCCATAGCGAACTGCCTTGCCAAAACCCACTTTAGCGACATCCTTCACCAGAATAGGGAGACCGGCCTCACCTCTTTGGGCTACTACTATATTTTCAATGTCTTCCAAAGAAGTCAACATCCCCTCTGAACGAATGAAATAGGCATCCGTCCCCTTCTCTAAATAGCTACCTCCCGAATTCGAATTATTGATTTGAATCGCCTTGAAAACATCATTCACGCTCACATTCATTGCCCGTAAACGCTCCGGATCCACAGCGACCTCGTATTGCTTCACATCTCCCCCGAAAGAGCTGACTTCCACCACACCTTTGATCCCCAAAAGCTGGCGTTTAATCAACCAATCCTGGTAGGTCCGCAAATCTGCGAGAGAATATTGATCCTTAAATGCCTTATCTACTTCCAAGGTATATTGGAAGAATTCCCCCAATCCCGTCGTAATAGGCGCCATTTCAGGCACTCCAGCTCCTTGCAATAAATAAGGTTCCGCCGACTTTAACTTTTCTGCGACCTGTTGCCGGGTCACTTCCGTAGCCACCTCATCTTCGAAAACGACAGTGATAATGGATAAACCCATCCGAGAAATCGAGCGGATATCTTTTACATTCGGAATTGTCCGTAAGGAGATTTCCAGCGGATACGTAATGAATTTTTCGACCTCCGAAGTAGCTAGCGCCGGGGATTGTGTAATCACCTGCACTTGGTTCGACGTAATGTCTGGCAGGGCATCGATGGGCAATTTACTAAGCGAAAATCCTCCCCAAAAAATCAGGCCCAGGACAAATAGTCCGACCACTAATTTATTGCGTATACTAAAACTTATAATGGAATTAATCATGATATTAAAATTAAGCATTTACATGAACGGCTATGCCGCGACCTGTAGGCGTAATTTTAAAATCGGGGAGGCGCGATTAAAACACGCTCCATCGAGAAATGGTAGTTGTTTTCGTAGAATTCCGAACGGCGGCGCGCTAAAATGAGCACGACAGCGCTTGTAAAAAAGAGGGCGACTGCGGGTAAAACGAAGCCCATTGCGCCAGAGAAATCGAAACTAGGTAAACTTGGATGTTGGGTGGTTTTGGCGTGTTTCGAATCAGCCGCATAATGCATCCAAAGGAAGTCCACAAAACTGAAACCTGCAGGTGCTTGTTTCTTGTGATCTTGAAAATGCTTCACTAATTCGTTCGCCTTGATGGCCTGCTCCATACCCACCTTGGGCAACAAGCCGCTGGCGAATAGAAGAACAAAAAGAACGTATGCAAGGACATTTTTCATCCCCCAAATGTAACAAAAATTCGAATTTTTCACCCATATTTATGTTTTCATTTTAATTTAAGATGGAATGACGGCCTAAATCATGGATGAAATAAATCTTTTGTGGCATCAGCTCACTGATTCTGAAACCATTATCCGTTCTGGATTAATGGTAATTACCCTGATTGTTTTCGCTGAGAATGGCCTATTTTTTGCCTTTTTTCTACCTGGAGATTATTTGTTGTTTTTGACCGGAGTTTTTGGAGGTACAGGCGTGCTGAAGGAGCCTTTGAGCTCGCTTTTGTTGAGTATTTTTATGGCTGCCGTTATCGGTTCACTGGTAGGTTATTTGAGCGGGCGGTTTTTCGGAAAATCGTTAATGAACAGGCCAGATGGCTGGTTTTACAAGAAAAAACACTTGGATTCAACAAGGGAATTCTTCGATAAATACGGTTTTATGGCACTGGTAATCAGTCGCTTTTTACCTATCGTGCGGACCTTTACTCCCATTTTAGCCGGAATTAGCCACTTATCTTGGTATAAATTTATCATACTAAATCTAGTGGGAGCCGCTATGTGGGTAGGTATTCTAGTAACAGGGGGTTATTATTTAGGCCAAAGTTTCCCCGGCATCATCAACTACGTACAATACATCATCATATTCTTCCTTGGTATCACTACGTTTACGGTTATTAAGGGGTATTTGAAATTGAGGCAATGATCGAGCAATTTGGCTATGTAGCGGCATTTTTAGGTGCGGGGATTCTATTTCTAGGCCTGATCTTAACCCTTGCCCGATTCATACGACCTAATCGCCCTAATGTCGAGAAAAATTCCACCTACGAATCCGGCGAGGCACCCGTAGGAAACGCGAATATCCGCTTCAATCCACGCTTCTATGTGATTGCGCTACTTTTCGTGCTATTTGAAATCGAATTGGTATTCTTATTCCCCACGGCCACTTTGTTGAAAAATAAAGAGCTCTCCATGGTTGCACCGGAATTCCCCATGTACGCTGTCATAGAGATTTTATTATTCGTCGGAATATTAGCCTTAGGACTGGTTTTCGCTTGGGTGAAAGGGTATTTGAACTGGGAAAAACCAGAGAGTTCAGCAGAGAAATTGAACATTCCGATCCCAGATAGCGTTTACGATAGCATCAGAACAAAACATTCTTCCCAGAAAAATGGCTAACAAAACACATTCCTTTTCTTCGCTGAACGCTTTCTCTAAACTGCTACTCGATTACCTAGCGGAGAAGCCTGAGTTGAAAGCGTTTTATGGCAATGGTCCACAGATTGCAAAGTTCAAAGACCAAATTTCAGAGAAAAAAGGGTTTCCAGTTGCTACACGTGAGGTTCTTCAGACAGTCTTGAGTGAACAATATGCCGCCATAGGAGCTGAAATGCCGGCGGTAGATCTTCACGATGAAAATACCTTTACCGTAACGACGGGACATCAATTGAATATATATACAGGTCCACTGTATGTGATTTATAAGTTGGTTTCAACGATTAATCTGGCTCGTGCGTTACAGGCAGCCTATCCATCACAACGATTTATTCCCGTTTATTGGATGGCAACGGAGGACCACGATTTTGAGGAGATTAATCACTTCTTTACTTTTGGGACGAAATACGAATGGAATACGCCCCAAAAAGGTGCCGTAGGCCGCTTTAATCTAAGTGATTTCCCTCGCATTCCGTTTAGAAACGAGATCTTCGATAAGGCCTATGCAGAGGGTAAGACCCTTTCCGAAGCCGTGAGAATGTACATGCACACGCTTTTCGGAACTCACGGTTTAGTTTGTCTCGATGCGGATGATGCGCGGTTGAAATCTATTTTCGCTCCTATCATGGAGGCGGATTTGAAACAGCAAGTGCACGAGCCTATCGTGCGAGCGACGACAGAGAAATTAGAAGCTTTAGGCTATAAAACGCAGGTTTCGGCGCGTCCGGTGAACCTATTTGAATTAACCGAGAACGATCGCATTCGATTAGAAACAGGGGATTCAGTGGATATTGCCAAAGCAAGCCCGAATGTGATCTTGCGACCTTTGTACCAAGAAACAATTTTACCTAACCTGGCCTACATCGGTGGCCCGGCGGAAGTAGCTTATTGGTTGCAATTGAAAGGTATATTTGATTTACATCAGGTTCCATTCCCTATTTTATTGCCGCGTAATTTTGCGATCGTGAAGACGCAAAAGCAGGCAGAGAAAGTAGAAAAACTCGGTTTGAGTTTAGCGGATTTGTTTAAAAACGAACTCGCATTACGCCGAGATTTTGTAGCAGGACGCACATCACACAAACTTGATACGGATGGTGAAGCACAAGCATTACAGCCCATATTAACTGAGCTAGCCGCCAGAGCAAAAGCCATCGATCCCACCTTAGAAGCAAGCGTTTTAGCTGAAAAAGCGCGCTGGATGAAAGGTTTGGAACGATTAGCGAAGAAATTAAAGCGCGCAGAAGAGCGTAATCAGGGTGATGAGGTGAGACAAGTTTTGGCCATAAAAGAAGCGTTATTCCCTACGGGAGAATGGCAGGAACGCCACACGAACTTCCTCGAATTCGCGAGCGACCACCCGAATTTTATTGACGATTTATTAAAGACATTCGATCCTCTGAATTTCGAATTCTACGAAATAACCCTATAATGCCCGAAAAACTGAGTCCGTCAGACTTCCTCGAAGCCGCAAAAATGTATCCGGTGCTCGATGTACGATCGCCTGGCGAATTTACGCGGGCACGGATTCCAGGGGCGATTTCCTTTCCTATTTTTGATGATGTACAACGCGCTGCGGTGGGCACTTGCTATAAGCAGAAGGGCAAAGATCAGGCGATTGAATTAGGTTTAGAAATAGTGGGTCCTCAACTCGCGAAATGGGTGAAGAAGGCCAAAAAACTGGCTGTCGACAATACGGTGTTGGTTCATTGCTGGCGCGGAGGAATGCGAAGCGGCAGTATGGCTTGGCTTTTTGAGACGGCCGGATTGAAAGTTCAAATCCTCGTGGGTGGCTACAAAGCCTATCGCAATGAGGTATTAGCTATTTTTGATCAACCCATTCCCTTCCGTGTTTTAGGTGGGAAGACGGGATCAGGGAAGACTGAAATCTTACACGAATTAGTGAAAAGAGGACACCAGGTCTTGGATTTAGAGGGAATTGCGCACCATCGAGGTTCGGCTTTTGGGCATTTAGGCCTGGAATCGCAGCCTACTAGTGAGCATTTTGAGAATGAAGTACACCGCGTTTTAGGCGGTTTTGATTATAGCCGCGAGATCTGGGTGGAGGATGAAAGTCGACACATAGGTCAGGTTTTTATGGGTGCTCCGTTGTATAATCAGCTTAGGGAGGCTCCAGTTGTGTTTTTAGATATTGAGCCGGTCTACCGTTTACCGCATTTGGTGAACGTGTATGCGTCCTATCCGAAGGAGGATTTGGCTACGGCTTTGGGCAAAATAAAGAAACGTTTAGGCCTGGACCGCTACGCCATCGCGATGGAAGCGTTAGAAGCCGGGGATTTCAGTTTAGTCGCCGAAATCACCCTGCATTATTACGACAAGGCCTATATGTATGGCCTGGAACAAAGAGAAGAATCGAAAATTACCCGCATCGAGGTCCGCACGTTAGACCCGATCGAACAAACAGACCAGCTTTTAGCTTATGCTACCTAAGGAGTTTTTAGACAAAATATTAGTTCAACACCAGCAGACGCCACCTTTTCCGGCGACGTCTGACATCAAGAAGTTGTTCACAAAAATCGTTTTGACGCTTTTTCCAGAACAAACGCGTCTTCATTTTAAGGAGGCATCGGAACTAAAGGCTGTTTGGGAAAGCATCGAAAATGGCTTAGAGAGTCTGTTGTATTCGATGAAAGATCAACTTTCAGCAGAACCTGCGGTCATTGCACAGCGTTTTTTAGACCGCATTCCTGCGATTTACGAGTTATTGCAAACGGACGTGGAAGCCATGGTGGCGGGCGATCCGGCGGCGACCACTTCTTATGAAGTGATCCGCACTTATCCCGGATTCTATGCCTTGGCCTTTTACCGCTTAGCGCACGGATTGCACCAGGAGAAAGTGCCGTTGATTCCGCGAATTTTGACAGAATATGCCCATTCCAAAACCGGTATCGATATCCACCCCGGCGCCAGTATCGGTCGCTATTTCTTCATGGACCACGGCACCGGCATCGTAATTGGGGAAACAACGGTCATTGGTGAACGCGTGAAATTATACCAAGGCGTAACCTTAGGAGCCCTTTCTGTTGATAAATCGATGGCCTCCACGAAGCGCCATCCCACCATCGAAGACGGTGTAGTCATCTACTCTGGAGCCACCATTTTAGGGGGCGAAACGGTTGTAGGGAAAAACTCCATCATAGGCGGAAACGTCTGGTTAACGCGCAGCGTACCGGCAAACACGAAGATTTACCACCAAGAGAACGTCAAAGTCATCCAAGATTAATATGAGCCAGCTACTAGAGTTAATCGGGAATACGCCCTTGGTCGAATTATCGCGCTTGAATCCGAACCCGAAGGTGAAGATTTTTGGGAAGTTAGAAGGGAATAATCCGGGTGGATCTGTGAAAGACCGCGCCGCTAAAAACATGATCGAAGGCGCCATCGCGCGCGGAGAACTGAAGGCGGGAATGAAGCTCATCGAAGCGACTTCCGGCAACACGGGAATCGCTTTAGCCATGATTGCACGATTGTTTGACATAGAAATTGAATTAGCCATGCCATCCAATTCGACGCGGGAACGCATCTTGACGATGGAGGCTTTTGGGGCAACAGTTACCTTAACTGAGACCATCGAATCCGCGCGTGATTATGCCGTCGAAAAAGCAGCCAGCGGTGAGTTCTTTATGTTAAATCAGTTCGAGAATCCAGATAATTATTTGGCCCACTACAAAACTACGGGACCCGAAATCTACCGCGATACTGCGGGCGAAATCACCCACTTCGTCGCATCAATGGGTACCACGGGCACCATTATGGGCACGTCGATGTTCTTAAAGGAACAAAATCCCGCCATCCAAATCGTAGGCTGCCAGCCCACAGACGGCTCGAAAATCCCCGGCATTCGCCGCTGGCCCATCGAATACCGTCCTAAAATCTATGACCCCTCCCGCGTGGACCGCGTCATGGACATTTCAGAAGCAGATGCAACGGCTATGACTAGAGCACTTGCTAAGGTCGAGGGCGTATTCGGAGGTATGAGCAGCGGCGGCGGTGTATTAGCAAGCCTACGCTTAGCAACTGAGTTAGAGGAGGGTGTAATCGTCTGCATCATTTGCGATCGAGGAGATCGTTATTTGTCCAGTGGACTCTTCGGGGAATAATTCCACTAAAAAGCAGAATTCTTCGTTTTTTTTAGCCCAAGATTGGGATTAAATAAAATTATACTTATTTTTGCACTCCCGATTAACGCGGGCAATTGAGGTGGATTAGCTCAGTTGGTAGAGCATCGGATTGAAAATCCGTGTGTCCCCGGTTCGAGTCCGGGATCTACCACTTCAATGAATAAAGACCCTAGCAGAGATGTTAGGGTCTTTTGTTTTATGCCGATTCTGAAAGCAAATCCACCTAAAACAAAACAGGTATTGACACGAGCTGTCAATACCTGAAATGAACTTATTGAAGAGGGCGCTTATTGCCCGATCAGCAACATCGTCTTCAGCTTCTGCTCGATCTCTTTACCGACTAAAATCGAAGGCGTCTGGATTTTATTTAACTTCTTAATGGCGGTCAAGGCTACATCCTTGCGAACTAAATTAAATAAAGCTTCTATAGAGAGCTCTCCTTTCGACTCTTGCAATCGCTTTAATAAGTGGTAGGTAAATAGACCGTGTTGATTCTGATCATCCGTCACGGAACTCTCATTGCCTGAACTAGACGTCATTAAAACCATGTTAGGTCCTAACTCCGGGTTGACCGGCGTTACGGTAATTCCTTTCATAGTAGCTATAGGTGCCACCTTTCCTAAACCACTAAAACACGCATCAATGATCAACGTAATTTTGCCATGTGGTTTTGCGGATAAGCGGGTCATTAAATTTTTCAAAGAAACTCCTTGATTAACATTATTGCCACTAATATCGATGGGAATTAAATAGGGTTCTTTGGTTTTCTCCTCTGGCATTCCATGACCCGAATAAAAGATGACAATTTCATTTCCTTTTCCATCGATATCCATCAACCGTTCTAACCGAGAAATCGCCTGGTTCATCGTACCATACGTGGCATTTCTAAGGAATTCTACATTTTCTTTTTCGAAGCCGTACATTTCTCTTAAATAATTAGAAAACGTTTCCCCGTCACGCACGGCATAGGGAACATTGTTTTCTGCGGTTAAATTCGGCTGGAAGGAAGAGTAATCTTCGTTCCCAATAACGAGGGCAAATCCATTATTCTTTTTCCCCGTCGGAATATTGACATCGATTTCACTCAAAGCCCGCTCTTTTACGGAAACGTGTGCCTTTAATTCCGTTGGAATCTTATTCATTTCCATAATCCTGTGAATGATCATTTCAATTTTAATTCGACGGTATTCTGGCCCGAATTGTTCAGACTCTTCCGAGAAGTGAACATATTTACGGCGTGTTTCATCAAATATATCCGAAGAATTTTCCATGAAATTTCGAACCGAATATGTACGCAAAAATCCTAATTGACTATTCTGTGTGATGCCCTCTTCCTTAGTTAAATTTAAGCCCGACAATTGCCCTTGGAAATAATAGGGAAAGTTCTTGAATGGTCCATATTCATTCGCATATGGGAGCGCATTCATGATCTTAGACTTGTCAGTAGACCCAGTTAAATTGAAGGTAATTTTCGTATTAGGCACTAAATATTCGCCTAATTTTTCAGACGTAGATTTGATAAAGAAGTCGACCAAAGTCGTAGCCGCCACCGACTCGAATATATCATACTTTCCTGCCTTGTAATCTGCTGTCTCCTTTTCGATGTTAGCCTTTATTCCTTGAGATAAAAACACCACATGTAGGTTTAATTCATCTTGACCTAATGAATCTTTCTCCACCTTTAAATGTGCCTCCACCGTTAGCTCAACATCATTTAATTTTCCTTTTGATCTCAATGCGGCCACTAAATCCGCTAAACTATTTTTGAAATCCTGCTCTTTAGATGCAATTTTTTTCGCCACTTCTAGTGAATACTCTTGTTCTAAGGCAACCATCTTGCGTGCATCGGTGCTAAACTTGATGACCCCTTCTTTGGACTTAATTTCTAATTCACTAATAGCAAATGTATTATCCTTTTCAAGTGAAAAATGCATCAGTTGAAGACCTAATTCATCAATGCTGGCTACCGGTTTTAATAACTTAAACTTGACCAAAGGGAAAGGTGGTAGATTAACCGATAAACTATCATTCGCTAACACATATTTTAAATTCTTCGATGACTTTACTTGTGCTAAACTATCTACGATGGAAGTGGTAGTTGACTCCACAAAATTTTTCACACTTGCATCATTCACTCGCTTATCATATTCCACCGCTTTTTCGCCTGCCTGCTGCTTAATGAATTGATTCTTTCTACTCTCCACTAATTTTGTAACAATTCGCTTATAATTTGGCTCTAAATCCGACACATCGGAAAGTAAAATACGCGTATCATTTCCAGAGGTAACAATATACCTTTTAGCGTTAGGTAAATCATCTATGAAGCCCATTGAAACGGCACCTTTGTGAAGTTCTTGTGTGTTAATTACTTTATTTTTCAAAAGGTCAACCGTATAAACGAATCCATCTTCATCCCCTACATAAGCATAATGATCTAATGGGTCTACTTCAATGCTGGTCAAAGGCGCTTTGGATAACGTTAATTTTTGCTTTTCGGTAGACAAATCTTGTGAATAAATAAAAAGCTGCCCATTGGTTAATCCAATAAATAAGTCAAACTCCTTCGCATTCACTTTTAATGAAGTGACCCCTGAAGGTAATTTCAAGCGGTTTGAAACATCTCCATTCTCCAGGTTGTAGTAATAGACATAATAATCATCCGCTAATATCAGTTTCTTGAAATTGCTATTCCAATCTCCTTCTGAAGCAAAATGCGGAAGGTCTTTTTTACGAAGTTTAATATTCTCTTTTGCAATTTCTGTTTCATATAAAGACCCATTAGCAGCAATCAAAAAATACTTGTCACCAAATTCATTAGACAGGATTTTTTTAACCTGAAGGTCCTTGATATTACTGCGACTTTCATAGGCCATCTTGAAATTCCAAAGGTCATAAATCCCTAAACTTTTATCTACTACGATAAACGCTTCCCCACCTAAAGGAGAAACCTTGATAACTGGTAAAGAGCTTGCCGCCAAAGCCTGTCGATTATAATAATATGCCCCTTTTTCTGTTCCAAAAAAGAGCCTGTATCCTGTATTTGACTGATTTAAAATAGGTGAATTGATAAGGTATTCAAACTTCTTTTCCTGCGCAAAAACAGAAGCAGTTACAAAAATCAATAAAAACACTAAGTGGTTAAATCTCATGGATTAAAAATTAAAAAATTCTTGATTTGCTTCGCCCTACTTGTATAATTTAATTGATTGTACCAATTCGCCCAGGAATTAAAATCGGTTATTTGAGCTGCATTGATGGAGACATTCTCTGGATAAGAAACGAGCAATAAACCATTCTTTTCTCCTTGCTTTTGTTTGGTATTCACATTCCAATAGACTGATTTGTCTGGCAAGGAAATGGGTTGATTTACGCCCAACATATTACTCTGTTGTAAACTCTGCGGATAAAGCAGCGAATAATTGCCTTCCCCATCAATTAAAAATACCCAAAAATAAGCTGTTTTAGGAGAGGTAATTTTCATCGAAATGGGATCCCCATTCTTATAGCGAGAATCCACTCCATCCACTAATAAATTAATTCGATCCTTAGGCTCTGCATCAAATTTCACGACAGAGACATTGGCTTTTACGCAGATATTAACTTCGCCGCTCGAACCTACAGATTGGTCAAACGAAATCACATTAAACTTCGAGATTTCACCCTTCAAATCAGCAAAGGTCGTTTCGTAATAATTATCCTTATCCGTCATCGAACCTTTCTTTACATCAAAAAATTGATTCGACGTAATTAACTCACTGATCCCTGCTTCTTGCAAGGCAACAAGCTTCACATTAAAAATCGCTGCTTGGCGTGCTTCTTCTACCGTTTCGTTTGAATGCAAAACGGCACAAGCAGATAGGTCGTTTAACCTAACCTCTTTTTGAGAGACTAAATTAAACGACGCTAAAATGAAGGTAATAAATAAGGGGAGACTAGTTTTTTGTAGGAACATCCTTATCTAATAATGCTCTGAATTTATCGTAATCTAAATCTAAATTCTTTTTCTCAGAAGCAGACAATTTGTTCATGATTTGAGTTGCCGCAGCATCCTTGTTGATAGAAAGCGCTAAATACGTATTGTATTGACCTGTTTTCTTGTCAAATGCTAAGGTTTGGCAAGCCACTTTAATGTCAGACAACATCTCATCTACTGTTTCTGAAGTAATGGATTCAAAACGTGATTTGAATTCTTCTCTGTTATTAACCGAACGAGAAACAGAGTAATCATCTGTTAACGAACGAATGTTCGAGCGAATTAATGAAGCGATCTCCGTCTTTGCATTGATTAATGCCTTCTTTCTGGAGGTCACCTGGTCTAAGCTTACGCCCTTACCAGAAGCCATGTAATTTTTCTTTGAAGAAGTGTATTTATCCTCAAAACAAGGTAATTCAACTTCTTTTTGACCTGCTGGCAACTTTGTTCCGCAGCTATTTAATAAAACAACTGATAATGCCAGGAATGAGATTTTGGATACTAGTTTCATGATTGTGTTTTTTTTGATAAAAATAATTTTTTTTAGCCAAAACTCAACTCAAAACTTATTTTTCGGCAAATAAAATTAAGCGCCTGATTGTGAATAATATACCACTAAATAATTAGGTATTTTTCTTTAGGATTTTTTGTAATATATTTCAAGTTGAATAATTCCCTTCAATACTTATGGTACGAAATTTACGTCTCTTGAAAAGTGTTTTATCACTTCTGACCTGCCTTATATTCTTACAGTTTTCTGCTGAAGCAAAAAAACGTACCCGTTATTTTGTCCACAACACAAAAATTTATGTGGAGACAACAGGGAATGATACGGGGTCTGAAGGTCTAATTTCAGCACCGTTTCGCCGTATTCAATCTGCCTTAAACTATGCCATTAATGGAGATACAGTTTTTGTAAAACCAGGAACCTACCTAGAGAATCTCGATATGGGTTCGAAGGCCGTTCATTTAATTTCTACCGCAGGGCCAGATTTAACCGTAATTGATGGAAATGCAACGGGAATGGGTTTAATTATCCGTTCGGGATCCGCTTCTATTCAAGGTTTTTCTATCACGAATACTGCCGCTCCCGCTTACCAGATCAGATGGGTTGCGCCTTATGGTTTTCACACAGAAGGAACAGCGATTTTCTCAGGAGATCAAACCATAAGACCGACCATTAAAAACTGCAAAATCTATAATAACTTCATCGGTATTTATGGTAATGCGAATGTGGTTGATTGCAAAATATATAATAACACCGTTGGGTATTCAGGGTATTGGGTAAGCCCACAAATCAGTAAATCTTTTTTTTACGGCAATACACGCTCTGCGATTGAGATTTCAAACGCAAATAATACCACGATTACGAACTCTGTATTTTATAATAATGCCAAAGTTTTTGCTTTTAGAAGTGATTTAAATGCCTGGAGATTTAGGGTTCAAATTTTGAACACTACAATCGCGAACAATGCTAAAATCATGACAACTTCAGAAGGAAATACGACTTCCTTCTTGAATTCAATCATTTACAATAATGCGGATCCAGTTCTCGGATTTGGCCAAACCTATGATTCTCTTATTGTCAAAAATACCATCTTAGAAAGAGGAGTTGATGCTATTCCAGTAGCGGCAAGAGCTAAAGCTAATGTGGATTTAACGACCTTAAAAAATGCAGATCCTACATTTGTGGGTGGCGGCAATTACCAATTATTGAGCAATAGCCCAGCTATTGGGGCTGGTAGTGCCACCTTTACAAATACGGTAGATATCAATGGAAAATCTCGGCCTTTACCTGCAGGCTCTAATCCTGATTTAGGTGCATTTGAATCTGATTTAGGTATTCCATTTGAAGTCCCAGCAGACAGGACCATTCCTGGAATTCAACTGGCAACAGGGAGTCAACACACCTTATTATTGCAAAAAGATGGCTCTTTATGGGGTTGGGGATCTAACACTATAGGTCAGTTAGGCGATGGTACGACTACGAATAAAATAGAGGCCACTCAGATTGGAACCAGTAAAGATTGGAGATTCATATCATCAAAAGGTAATTCATCCCTCGGTATTAAAATTGATGGCAGTTTATGGGCTTGGGGGTCAAATGGCATAGGTAATTTAGGTATTGGTTCTACCTCATTTCAACGGAGTCCTATTCAAGTGGGCTCTGATCGTAATTGGTCCAAAATATCGGTGGGGCCTAATCACGTTCTCGCCATCAAGACAGATGGGACCTTATGGGCCTGGGGATATAACTATTATGGACAATTAGGGGATGAATCTTTTGTAAATAGATACACACCAGTACAAATTGGAACAGCTAAAGATTGGGAAAATGTCTCCGCAGGGGGTGTTCACTCCGCAGCCGTTAAAAAGGATGGAACATTGTGGAGTTGGGGATTAAACACGCAAGGACAATTAGGAGATGGAACAAATACCAATAGAAATGTCCCTACAAAAGTAGGCACTGAAAATAATTGGTCGCATGCGGATGCAGGAGGGAATCACACGTTAGCTGTTAAGAAAGATGGGAGCCTTTGGGCATGGGGCTTTAATCTCCTTGGACAATTAGGCAACTATACGTATAACGATAGAAATACGCCTGGCCGAGTAGGTGATAGCTCAGATTGGAGACAAATTGTCGCAGGAACAGGTATTTCGATGGCCTTAAAATCCGACGGAACTATTTGGGTTTTTGGAACCAATAATTCTGGTTTATTAGGTGATGGAACATTGGTTGAAAAAAGAAATTACCCCGCTAAAATGGGGACTAAATCCGATTGGGAACGCGTTTCTGTCTTCGCTAATTTTGCCGTGGCAGTGAATCGGGATGGCACTATTTATTCTTGGGGTAATAATGGAAGTGGTCAGTTAGGCACAGGAAAAGTTGAGCAGAAAAATAGCTTTATTCAGGTAGGGACTGACCTAAATTGGAAAAGTATTGGGGCAGATGGAGTTACACCTCTAGCCATCAAAACAGATAATTCTGTTTGGTCTTGGGGCTTAAATAATTCAGGGCAAATGGGAGATGGAAGTGTCGTAAATAAAAACTTCCCCGTGCGAATTACATCTATAGCAAACATTCAAACCTTTAGTGCTGCAGCTTCAAATCATACTTTTGCCATAAAAACAGACGGAAGCCTTTGGGGATGGGGAGCAAATTTTGCTGGACAATTTGGAAATGGAACAACTGGACAGACCATTCCCGTTCCTACCATGGTGGGAACTAGTACAGATTGGAAATCGCTATCAACAGGATCATCCTCTACTTATGCTATTAAAAATGACGGTAGTCTATGGGGTTGGGGGAATTACACCTTTAAAGTTGTTCAGAATGGAACATCTCAAACATTTACCCAAGTAAATTCAACTACCCCTTTAAGGATCGGTACTGATACTAATTGGAAGCAAATATTCGCAGGTAGCAATACAAACTATGGCATTAAAACGGATGGTAGCCTATGGGCCTGGGGATATAATTTCAGCGGCCAATTGGGGGATAGCACAAATATTACCAAAGAAAATCCAGTAAGAATCGGGAATTCCAATGACTGGAAAGTGGTCGTAGCGGGAAGCAGCCATGCGCTAGCACAAAAAACAGATGGCACCTTGTGGGCCTGGGGAAATAACTCTGTAGGACAATTAGGGAATGGAACAAATACCACTGTCAATTACCCTGTGAAAATTTCAAACGATACCGACTGGAAAATGATCTCTGCCCGTGGTAGCCATTCTGCTGCCATTAAAAATGATGGAAGCTTATGGACCTGGGGCAATAATTTCAATGGACAATTAGGTCAAAACTCGGTAACTAACCTTAACGTTCCCACTCGCGTTGGATCAGAAACGACTTGGAAAGATGTTTCAGTGGGTGTAGTAAATATTTTTGCTCTTAAAACAAACGGTAGCCTATGGGCAACGGGTAATAACTCCAATGGCCAGTTAGGTAATAACGAAGGATTCTATACCTCACTGCAGAAAAATAAGGTTATCAACGCAAACTTATCTGCACCTAAGGTTGCTGGTGCGCAAACCTTCTGTCAAAGTGCAACCGTTTCAAATTTAGTGGCGACTGGAAATCAAATTAAATGGTTTGCGGCGGCTACTGGAGGCGCTGCCTTAGCCGGTACTACCCCACTCGTAAATGGCACAACCTATTTTGCCACTCAAACACTAGACAGCTTAGAAAGCACTAACCGTGCGAGTGTCATCGCCTACATCAGTAATCCAGAACTAAATTCAACCGATTCGGTGATTGTCAGTGGCAAATCTGCTACCCTTTCGGTAGCCAATACCTTAACAAACCCTTCTTCTTACACGGTGGGAGCTGTCGGGCCTTCTGGGGGTGTGATTGTTTATGATCAAGGAAGTGTATTAAACGGGTGGCGTTATTTAGAAGCCTCTCCGTATGATAATGGGTCTGATAATGGTACTGGTTGCTACACGACACCTATTACTGGAACATCCCCAGCGATAGGATTCGGATTAGAGAATACGCTTAGGTGGATTGCCGCGGGATGTAACGGTGATTTTATTACCAAAGCTAGCAACTTTACCCTTAGCGGATATAAGGACTGGTTTATTCCTTCCAAAGGAGAAGTCAATTTGATGTACCAAAACCTAAAACTGAATAACCTTGGTAATCTACAAAACCAGGCTTATTGGTCTTCGACACCTGGCGAATATGGATCTTCAGGCATCAACGGTGGAGCATGGGTCCAAAACTTCAGCAATGGATCCACCTATCCGGAATACCGCTCAGGCTATCAGAATGCAGGGTTATTGCGCTTAATGAGACGCTTTGGAAATGAAACGACTAATACGAAGTACAAATGGTCTACCGGTGATTCTACCTCGACCTTAACGGTTAGTCCTACACAAACCACTACCTATTGGGTAGACGTTACCACAAATGGCGTTACATGTAGAAAATCGTATACACTTCGAGTAGACAATACGCCTAAAGCTCCTACTGGAATGGCTGCTCAAACGATTTGCTCAGATGGCAAATTAGGCAACCTAGTCGTAACGGGAACTGCCATTAAATGGTATGCAGCGGCAACGGGCGGAACTGCTTTAAATGATTCAACGAATACCGTTAATGGTACCACTTATTATGCCTCTCAAACGGTCAATACTTTTGAAAGTACAAGCCGTCTAGCTATTACCGTAAATCATGTTATTGGAACAATTCAGGCCTCCGCTACAGTCGTTAGCTCAGGTACCTCTGTCACCTTAACCGCTTCTGGAAATTCGGCTATTACCACTGAAAAAATAGCCCGCATTACACAAGCTGGCTGGGTATTAAAATCAAAATTCCGTGGACATAATTATTATTTATATCCTAATCGCATGAACTATTCGGCAGCAAAAACGCTAGCGGAGAGTTTTGGTGGATATTTATATTGTGTCAATAACCAAGCTGAAAACGATTCCGTTTCGAAACCTATAGGGGATGCGCTTTCCAATGGTGATGTTTGGTTAGGATTATACCAAGACCGCACAGATCCTACTTATTCTGAACCAGGCGGCGGATGGAAATGGTTAGATGGCAGTCCATATTCATTTAAGAGATGGGGAAGATTTGCCACGGGTTGGAATGCGGATGAACCTAATAATGCGGGGGTTGAAGATCATGCGCACATGGACTTCGGCAACTTAGCTGACTACTGGAATGACATTAATGAAAACTACAATGGTAGTGTCTTAATGGAGATCGATGATTTACCTACCTATGAGTGGTCTACGGGAGAAACGACAGCAACGATTAACCCTAGCCCTACGCAAACGACGACCTATTGGGTTAATATTAATCAAAATGGGGTGGTTTGTAGAAAATCCATTACCATTACTATTAATAATGTGGCGGCACCTAGTGGAAATGCGAATCAGAGTTTCTTAACTGGAGCTAAAATTTCTGATATCGCTATCACTGGATCTGCTGTGAAATGGTATACAGCCGCGAGCGGAGGAACTGCGCTTTCAGGTACTGCAACCTTAACAACAGGGACTACTTATT
The DNA here is from genome assembly GCA_947494535.1 of Cytophagaceae bacterium. Taxonomy (GTDB): domain Bacteria; phylum Bacteroidota; class Bacteroidia; order Cytophagales; family Spirosomataceae; genus Aquirufa. The sequence continues at coordinate 3,092 of CANLVU010000016.1, read as the reverse complement.
TTGCCTCTCAAACGGTGGCTGGCTTCGAAAGTCAATCGCGTTTTGCAGTGACAGTAACGGTACTTGCAGCTAACTGCTTTAATCCGAAGGTGAAGAACTTTGGCAATCTTAATTACAACATCAATTCATCTACTACCGACAAGAATGGTAACATTTACTTAGGTGGAGCATTCACCGGAACTTTAACCATAGGTAATACGACCCTAACTTCGGCAGGGGCAAATGATATCTTCTTAACGAAGTTAAATGCCTGCGGTGAGGTGCAGTGGGCTACTAGAGCTGGTTCAGCAGGTGAAAATGATTATGTAGGAGTGGGAAGTCGTGCGATTGCGGTTGACTCGACTGGAAATATCTATGTAGTGGGTGGCTATAATCGCGACTTCACCTTCAGAGGAACAGATAATTCGAGTTTTTCAGCTGTCCGTACCAGTTCTGCGAATTCGAATCACCAAGATGGCTATTTCGTCAAATTAAATTCAGCGGGTAGCGTCCTTTGGGGTGTTTCGTTACGCGGTGAATCGAATGACACTTTTAATTCGGTTGTACTTGATCGCTTAGGCAATCCAATTGTTTCAGGAGGCTTTAATGGCTGTTGCCCATCAAGCTTTGCTGCCATCATATATTCGCCTAATGGCAGCACTACCAATATTGCATCCTACGGATCAAATTTTGCAACAGGTATCCTAACTAAATTTACTCCAGCTGGAGCAGTTGTATGGAATACTTCATTACATAATCGCGATGCAAGCATCCGAAACCTTGAAATAGATGCACAAAACAATATCTATTTTGTAGGTGAATTCCGCTCTTGGACCTCAGGGACAGCTGCAGAATTTAAGGATGCAGGCAATACGACCAGAACGTTAGCTAATCCTGGCATTGGTTTAGCCTATCTAGTTAAATTGAATAATAATGGTATTTGGCAATGGGGTGTTAGTTATGGTAACAACGGGAACGGAATTGCAACGACTACTTCCGGTTATGACCTAACGATAGATAATCAAAACAATCCATGGATTGTCGGAAATTACAGTGGTGGAATAGCAACCTTCTACTCTACGAATGCGACAAATTTAACACAGCCAGCTTCGACAGAGAATAGGGCCTTTATTGCAAAATACTCTTCCGCAGGTGTTCCGTTATTAGTTCGAGGATTAAATCAATCTACAGGCCAAACTGTCTTTACCAGCATTGCAAAACAAGGCAATAAAATGGGTGTGGGTGGTTTCTTCAATGCAGCAAATGGCGCTCAGAATGATGCACTTGTAGTCGTATATGATTCTACGGCTACCTTAATCAGCACCATCACAGGTGGTGGTCCAGAGGATGACCAAGTGAATAGCATCAATGCGGTTGGTAATGGATTCTTACTGGCAGGTACGCATGGTGCGAACGCCAATTTTGAAAATATCACGCTGGCTACTCAGGGAACTTTCCTTTGGAATACCTCAACAGTAGCAGTAGTTCCTCCTCCTTTAGGAAGGGCAGCGCAATCTTTCTTACCTAGTACGACGGTTTCTAGTTTAGTGGCGGCAGGCACTAATGTAAAATGGTATTCAAATGCAGCTGGCGGATCTACACTTAGCCCTACCAATGTTCTTGTGAATGGTGCTACTTATTATGCTACTCAAACGATTAATTCGATCGAGAGCCCTGAGCGTTTGGCTGTAACTGTCAGCATCATAAACCCAGAAATACTTAGCTCTAAACCGGCATTGTGCGGAGGAGAGACCATACAATTATCGGTAACCGGTGTGAGCACAACGGGTAACTATACGGTGGGTTCAAGAGGCCCGGCTGGTGGTTTTATCTTCCATGATCAAGGAAGTACGTTAAATGGCTGGCGCTACTTAGAAGCGGCTCCAGTAAACTTAGCACTTAGTAGCTGGGGATATGCACAAGGATCTGGCATGCCAACTGTTTCAATTCCAGGGGCTAGAAACTCAGCGATAGGAAGTGGTTTAGCCAATACCTTAGCTATTTCTGCTGCCATTTCTTCGACCACGACAGCGGCTAGACGCAGTTTAGATTATTCTGTCAATGGATACGATGATTGGTTCTTGCCATCACAAGGTGAGTTTGGTAAAATTTACTCGAATTTGATCTCGAAAAACATAGGCGGCTTTGTTCAAGGCCCTGGCGATTTCATAGGCAATTTCTATTGGAACAGTACGGAACTCACCTCAGAAAGTGGTAGCCACACCTGTATTAATTGTGGTGGTACTTTTTACCAATATGGAAAAGTTTACCAAATGTCAGTTCGCCCAGTCCGCCGTTTTGCGGGCGTAGCAACGGCTACTTCTTACCTTTGGTCTACTGGTGAAACAACGGAAACCATCAATCCAAGACCGACACAGACAACAACCTACTTCGTAGATATCACATCGAATGGCAGTACCTTTAGAAAATCGGTGACCATCACGGTGAATAATGTATCGGCTCCTACGGGCGCAACGGTTCAAAATTTATGTACTGATAGCAAGATCTCTTCGATTGCAGCGACTGGAACTGGCTTGAAATGGTATACCGCAGCAACAGGTGGTAATCTTTATGATGCTAATTCCTTCTTAACATCAGGAGTTACCTATTTCGCCTCTCAAACGGTGAATGGATGTGAAAGTCCTACTCGTCTTGCGGTTCGCGTTAACTTACCGGAGCCAGTGGTTATCTCTACTTCCGGACCAGTTACCTTCTGCTCTGGCGAAAGCGTGGTATTAACAGCTAGCGCTGGAACGGCCTACCGTTGGTCGAATGGCGCTACTACCCGTAGCATTACGGTGAATGGATCAGGAAATTATTCTGTGGCTGTAACGAATGCAGCTGGATGTAGCACAACATCAGCACCGGTAGCGGTAGTGGTGAATATTTGCAATCTTCCTCCAGTAGCGTTGCGCTATCCAAATTATAGTTATGTATTTATCCAAAATCAAGAGATAGGAGCTCTTGTCCCAAGTAACGGTGGAGGTAAAATCACGAATTACTCGGTATCTCCAGCCTTGCCTTCAGGACTTGTATTGAATCCTTCGACGGGTGTCATTTCAGGAAGACCTACTGCAATTAGCAGCTTGAGATCATACACGATTACGGGCTCT
>CANLVU010000015.1 GCA_947494535.1 Cytophagaceae bacterium | reverse complement strand
TCCTGCGGTGCCGCGATCGAATCGTGGTTCGCATAGATCACCAAGGCATCGAATTTATTCAAATAGGCCTCATTCAAATCCTTCAAAGATTCCGTGTAAGTAATATTCATCCCCTTGATTCCTACCGCGGATTGCAGCGCAGGATATCTGTCAAAGGGTTTGTGGTGGCCTTTGTCACCTAAAAACAATAATTCCAAACGTCTGCCCGGAGCAGCAGAAACCGAGAATTGAAACAAGAGTGCCGCAGCAAATAAGAGAAAACGCATGGCTTAGAATTTAGGAATTTCAATGATTTTTCCGCCTTGAAGAGCAGATTCGTGAGCTAATATACCGACCGAAGTCCAGTTAGCAGACTGCGGCGCATTCGGGAATGGATCGCGATTTGCGGCCAAAGCCTGCAAGAATTCGTTTACCAAATGCGGGTGCGACCCGCCGTGTCCGCCACCTTGCGTAAACGAAAGGTGGGTATTATCGTCTTCATCGTACACCCCTTTGGTAGTGAAACGTTGAATTTCTTCTGGTAAATAATGGGCAAAATCAGGTGTGGGAACTTTAGAAGGAATCTCTGGCTCCGGTTTTTTTGCCGTATGCACCACTAATTCTTCTCCTTCAATTAAAGGCCATTCCACCGATTTTTTTGAACCATATACCTCAAAACTTTCGCGGTATTGGCGGGCCACATCGAACAGCGAACGATATACCATCGCGCTCAAATCCGAATCACGGAACTTAATGTGCGCTGATTCCACCGCAAATGGTGAGTTATAATGCTGAATCAATTCTTCGCGAATTGTACCCGATCCGAAGCAAGAAACATATTCTGCCTCTAGTCGTAATAAACCAGCCACCGGACCTACGCAGTGCGTCGCATAGTGCATCGGAGGCAATCCTGGCCAATAATCAGGCCAGCCATCCATATCTTGTTGGTGAGACGCTTTCAAGAATTGAATCTTACCCAGCTCGCCCTTTTCGTATAATTCTTTGATGTATAAAAACTCGCGCGCATACACCACAGTCTCCATCATCATGTATTTTTTACCCATGCGCTTGCTCGCCTCCACGATCGCCTTGCATTCCTCCACGGTCGTCGCCATCGGCACCGTGCAAGCCACATGTTTCCCTGCGTTTAGCGCTTTCAGCGTCTGTTCTGCATGTAAGTGAATAGGAGAATTGATGTGAACGACATCTACATTCGGGTCTTGTAGTAGTTTCTCAAAATCCGAGTAGCGCGTCTCGATCCCATAGGCATCTCCGATGGAGTTGAGTTTTTGCTCATTTCTTTGGCAAATCGCATACATATTCGCCAACGGATGCTTCAAATAAATGGGAATAAATTCTGCGCCAAAACCAAGTCCCACAATTGCAACGTTATATTTTTTCATAGTTTAAAAATTTCCATTCAACCAACATTTACCAAGGATAAATGTCCCAAGAACGACTAAATATAAAAGAAAAAAATGGGGAAATCTACCCGGTTATCCTGACTCAGATTAGAGAGAAGAGAGTAGAGAGTAGAGAGTGTAGAGTAGAGATTATAGAGAATAGAGTAGAGATTATAGAGTAAAGAGTAAAGAGTAGAAATTGGAAATGGTAAGTGGCTAATGAATGGTAAATGGTAAGTGGTGAATGGTAAATGTTTCCTCCGGACTCGTTCCCTTCGGACTCTCTTCTCTATACTCTACTATCTCTAATCTACTTTTTTGTCGCTCCGCAACAAAAAAGGATGCACCATCACCGTCAGCACCAGCAAACTCGTTCCCCAGTAGAAAGCGGGTTGCATGACTTCTTTTTGGCCAAAAATAAAGACTGCCAATAGAATCCCATAAACGGGCTCGAGCGTGATCACAAGATTGATCGAAAAGACGGAGAAAACTTTATATAAATGGATGGTCTCGGTATAGGCATAAACGGTACAAACTACGGCTAAAATGCCAATCCAGAGCCAATCGAGCCCTATCGGAACAAATCCGGGAGAACCCCCTATTAAACCACTCAACCACACTGCACCGGTGATAAATCCGGCTGCCATCATCTCATAAACCGTGATCAATTTAGGGTCGTGGGAGTGGGTATAATTTCCATTAATCACGGAGAATAAGGCCCCAAAAAATCCAGCCCCTATGCCCATCACCAAACCGATCCATTGCCCCGGTTCCACAGAGAAAATGATGCCCAAGGCAATCACGACTAAGATTCCGAGAAAGACTTCGATCTTCGCAATGGGCTTTTTCTTCGCGATGGGCTCTAGTATGGAGGTCCAAAAAGTTTGGGTAGAAAGACCGGCGAGGCACATGGCGACGGTGGAAACTTTGGCAGCCCCAAAAAACAAAAGCCAGTGCATCGAAACAAACACGCCATTCAAAAGCCAGATCTTTAAAACGGAGGAAGGAACCTGAAAAGATTGCTTAGAAGCCGCAAGAATAAGGCCTAATCCGGCCGCCGCAATGACGCAGCGAAAGAACACAATTGTGAGGGCATTCGCCTCTGTTGCATTACCTAAAATGGCGGTAAAGGCATACAAAATCACAATAAAATGTATCTTAAAATAGTCGAGAAGCCGAGGAGCCTGTCTCATCTTTTAGCGTGGAATGGTATAATAAAGTCCAACCCCCACGGCGGAGAACACAAGATTAGGCAGCCAAACCGCTAACAAAGGAGGCATGCCGCCACCTTCGGCAATCCCCTTGCTCATCATAAAGAAGAGGATGTAAATGAAGGCCAAACTAAAGCCCAACGCAATCTGAAACCCGACACCACCACGTGCTTTCCGAGCCGAAACCAAGAAGCCAATAATCGTCAATATCATTACCGAAAATGGATTGGCGAAGCGAAGGTATTTCTCGATTTGGAAGATTTCAATTCCATCAGCGCCGCGTGATTCCACTAAATTAATGTGACGATTCAGCTCTGGCAGGGTAAAGGTTTCGTGTAATAAGTGCTTGTTCTTGAAGTCTTTAGGGAATAAATTAAGCGTCGTATCGATCATCTTCCCAAATTTTAAAGTCGTAGCTCCCGTCGTCCGAATGCGGTAATCGTGTATTGTCCACTTCCCCGAAGTCGAGTCCCATGTTATCCGATCTGACATTAGTTTTTGTTGAATTTCTGTTCCTTTGATTCGCTCTAAACTGAAGCGATAACCCGTATTCGTCGTGTTATCATAGGTCTCTATATAAGCATACACATCGGGTGCAATTTTGATGTGTACGTCTCGCTTATCGAAATAGTAGGTATTATTGATGTATTTGTGTTCAAAGGGGACTCGAACCTTGTTCGCATTAGGCACAATCCAACCTATCATAATAAAGGTACCCACCGCTAAGATTCCAGACCCAATCAGGTAAGGGCGCATTAAGCGAGTAAAGCTTACTCCTGAACTCAGAATCGCAATGATTTCTGTCTTCGCTGCGAGATTTGCAGTAAAAAAAACCGTCGCAATAAAGACCATTAGTGGACTGATGTAGGAGGCCCAATAAGGAATGAAATTCAGATAATAATCAAAAAGGATTTCCCTAAAAGGAGCTTGCTTTCGAATGAAATCATCGATCTTCTCCGTGTAGTCGATCACCATCACAATTAAAACGATGATGAAAACGGCGAAAACGTAGGTCTTCAGAAATTTCTTTAAAATGTAATAATCAAGAATTTTCATGCTTAGCAGCAGCGCTTGGATCGAATTTTAAACCAGAGAACCAATGTATAAATAATACACGAGCCGTCCTAAAATTAAACGGTACTAACAGGAGTGAAACCGTCGTGATAGGCACCACATAGCCCATTGCGGGAGGATCGTTCAAGAAATTAAAGACTAAAATTCCCCCTACTAACATGATTCCCACTGAGAAAGCGTAAGATAAATACATGGCACCAAAGAAAAAACCAGGCTCCACTTCGTAACGCACTCCGCAGGAAGGACAATTCTCATGCATTTGAGCAAAATTAAAGACATTCCACCATTTAAATTTGAAAAGACGACCTTCGTGGCAATGAGGACAACGGGCATTCACCATGGCCGTTAACTTATTAGGATTAGGCATATTAAAGGGGAAATTATCCCCAAAGGTAAAGAAAATTAGACGATTAAACGTAACAAAGGTCACGTTACGAAGGCTTTTTGTATCTTTGCTAAAATTAAACACACTCTTATGTATTCAACTTTCGTTACCATTCACTCGATCTTGTTTCTAGTCGTGTTAGCACTAGGAATTTTATCCATTTACAAAGGTTTAACAGGTAAAACATTTACGGAATCTGATCGTAAAGTCGGCTTGTTTTACATGATCTCTTTACACACGCAATTGTTAATTGGTTTAGTACTTTATTTGGCTCTTAGCCCGGTAACGACTGCTGCTTTTGCTGATTTCGGTGCTGCCATGAAGGATTCTGCAACGCGTTTGATCTTAGTAGAGCACGTTACGGTAAACATTATTGCCATCGTTTTAGCGACTATTGTGAATGCCAAAAATAAGAAAGCCATCACCGATGCCGCTAAATTCAAAAACATGTGGTTATTAAATGGCCTCGGTTTGGTATTGATTTTAAGCCGTATTCCTTGGAGCCGCTTAGCTGCTTTATTTGCCTAAATAAATTTGAATGAATAAGTGCATTTTTTTAGATCGCGATGGCGTTCTAAATGTGGATCGCGTGGATTACGTGTACCATTTAGGACACTTTGTGATCCCCCCCGGCGTGAAAGAAGGCTTACAGGCTTTAAAGGACGCAGGGTATTTATTGATTGTCATAACGAACCAAAGTGGTATCGCAAAAGGGGTTTACAAGCGTGAAGACGTATATTTAATCCACGATGCGATACAAGAAGGAACGGGAGTGAAATTAGATGATATCTATTTTTGCCCTTACCACGAGAATTTTGACAGCCATTCTTTAACGCGCAAACCTGGATCTTTGTTGATCGAAAAAGCAGCTGCGAAATACGATGTTGACATGGATGCCTCCTGGATGGTGGGCGACCACGAACGCGATATCACGGCAGGAACTCGTGCAGGTTTACGCACGATTCGCTTAGCACCGTCTGGAACAGAAACCAAAGCAACACACTTAGTGGATGATTTATTAGCCGCTTCTAAAATTATCGTCTCATGAACAAAGTCTATTTAAGTGATGCAGGTCCCAAAGTTTCACCGGCCATTTACGGCTTCTGGCGTTGGGAAAAAGAAGACAAGAAAATGGACGAGATCGTCCATTTTTGTTTAGAAAAGGGCATTAATACCTTTGATCATTCGGATCGCTATGGCGAATACACGGCGGAGAAGACTTTTGGAGAGCTTTTGGCAAAAAAATCCATCCAGCGCTCTGACATTGTTTTGTTCTCCAAATGCGGAGTCAACATCCCATCCCCTGCAAGACCCGATATCCGCGTAGCACATGTTAACACATCGGCTGCTCACATTACTGCTTCCGTAGAAAACTCGCTTCGCAACTTGCAAACGGACTATTTGGACGTCTTTTTATTAGACCAATTAGATCCCTTATCGGATATTGAAACGACGGCTTTGGCCTTAGAAAAATTAAAGAGCTCAGGAAAGGTGAAAAACATCGGTGTTTCAAACTTCTCCGTTTACCAACACCAGTTATTAGTTTCCTTCCTGAACATCCCGATCGTTTCTAACCACATCGACTTGAACTTGTTAAACACAAGCGCATTAGATAACGGTATCGTGGATTACATCAAGCAAAAATACATGCGCCCGTTAGCGGTATCGCCATTAGCCGGTGGTCGCATCGAACATGGTACAGATGAGCAAGCCTTGAAATTGCGCAAGAAATTGAACGAAATAGCCACGAAGTACGATAGCAATATCGAATCAGTAGCCGTGGCATGGTTAATCAAATTAGGTGCTTTACCATTAATCGGAACCTTAGAAGAGAAACGTATCCAAAACATCGTGGATGCTTTTGCGATTGAGATGGATCACCAGGATTGGTATGAGTTGTATAATACGAGTCGTCCTGCGCCTTTAATTCAAGATTAGAGATGGTAGAGTAGAGAGTATAGATTTAAAGCATAGAGCATAAAGAATAAAGATGGAATAAAAAAGAGGCTTCATTTTGAAGCCTCTTTTTTATGCTTTGATTGAAAAGCAATTACCGCGCTAAATGCTTCTGAATATGTTGGTAACTTTTTAAGATTAATTCAGCTTCTGTTGTATAATTCTTACGCCAGATACACGCAGCAGGCAATAAAGGAGTGAATGCCTCTACGACCAACCAGCCTTTGTAATTCATTTTCTCCAGATGGGTAAACACATTATCCCAATGCACTTGTCCTTCCCCTAAAGTGGCACGAGTGCTTTCTGACAATTGAATATGCCCCACCTCATCAGCAATTCGGACCATAGCTTCACCCGTATTGAATTCTTCAATGTGCGCATGAAATGTGTCAAACATGATTTTGACATTTGGATGATTAATCGCTTTCACTAAACTGTATAGCTGGTCTGCGGAACTCACCACATAATTTTCAAATCGATTTAAATATTCTAATCCCAGAATCACGTTTTTTTCTTTGGCATGATCCGCCACGGCTAACATACTTTCCTTCGACCAATCTAATTCTTGTTGGGTCGGTGCTGCGCCAGAAAACACCGCTAATGCAGAATGAAAAGGGCCAGATAGGTAGGAGGCTCCTAAATAAGCGGTAATGTCAACGGCCTTTTTAAGAAAATCTATTCCTTTTTGACGCACTGCAGGGTCCGAAGAAATGGTGTTCATATCCGCTCCTAAAAAAGTAACCGTGAAAACGGTTAATCCCAGGCGGTCTATTTCAGCTTTCCAAGGTTTCCAATATTCCTGGTCTACCACAAAAATGGGGATCTCAACGCCTTCATAGCCCACTTCTTTGATATAGGCTAAATGCTGGATGATAGATTCATTCATGTCGGGTCCATAGACCAGCGTGTTCATTGCAATCGGGTATTTCATTGTATGACTATTTTGAGTTGACCATTCCTCTGTAAGGAACATTAATAGCTAATTTACCTGCCCAGGTCTGTGGGACTTTCAGGCCTAATTCCCAATGGACGGCATTGACAACAAGTCGCTGAAAAGATTCCACTGAAAAATCCTCTGGATGTCCCATCGTGGTAAAAAATACTTTCCCTTTGTATTGATTTTCCCATGTCCAGGCTATGGGTTGATCTACTGCTGTCTTATCGGGATTCACCGCTTTGCCCATCAGTAACCACTCCGTTCCTTTCACTGGGTAATCAGGCAAAACACGGTAAAGCCATGATCTCACATGAAAGGTAGGATCTACGCCCGTTAAAATCGGGTGCTTTGCTTTTTCTGCAATGACTGTGGCATCTGTACTTGCATTGTGACCATAATGTGTGTGTTGGGAGGGTCCGCCCCAGCCAGGAGGCGCTCCAAAGGCTCTTTCTGCAAAGCCATTATAAGCAGCTAATGGATCTGTTTTCGGATAGTTAAACGCATGTGTACTAGTCCTAAATCCCATGATCGGCTTTCCAGATTGTAAGTAGGCCTCTATGTGAGCCACTTGATCTGCTGGGAGTAGGCGCCAGCGAAGGAAAAACACGGCTAAATCTGCCTCCGCTAATATTTCTAAACCCGGTATGTCACGCTCCGCATTTTGATCCGGAAACGATTTTAAAATTTTCGTCCGAAAGCCATATTGTTTTTCCAAAACCGCCGCTAATAAGGGAAGCGTACTCTCGCCAGAGTATTCATGGTCACCACATACAAATACCACTAGGGGCTTCTTCGCTTTTACAGGGCCATCTTCACGCGAAAAAATTGGCATGCATGCCGACAAAATAAGTATAAGTGTAAGACTAATATGAAGTAGTTTTTTCATGATTATTTTTCGATAGGGTGTTCAGATAATAGCATATTGGCATTATATAAATCCTGTTTGCTGGCTATTTTAGCGCGTATTTCCTTTACTTTTTCGGGGTCGATAGGCGTTGCTTTATTCCCAAATGAATTTCGTATATAGGTAAGAACTGAGGCAATCTCTTTATCAGACATTAAGCCGCCATAAGGGGTCATTGGAACTTGACCGGCATATTTAACGCCATTCAATTCCATCGGGCCCATTATTCCTTTGATCACTAACTTAATTAAACGCTCCTGATTTCCTGTCACCCAGATAGAATTGGATAAGGGAGGAAAACCGGACGAAGGAAGTCCTTTTCCATTGGTCTGATGGCAGGTAGTGCAATAACCGTCTTTCGCATACAATTTTTGGCCGGCAGTATACAAGTCTAAATCTTTCCCTTTTAGCGTTGAAACTAAAGCCGCTTCTTTATTTTTAACCACGTTCACTCCACTCGCATGAGCGACGGCTATTTCGTATGGTTTGTCCATCCAAGGGTCTAACGGGTGTTTTTTTGCCAAAGCTAATATCGGCAGAGCGCTTTGTTTCGGTAACCAAGATGCGGCCACATAAGCCTCCATTCGAACACGCCCATGTTTATCCTCCACTGCTTTTGCTAATAAGGCCGCTTGGTTTTTCACTTGATGACCTGTGTAGCGCAAGACACGAACGGCAGCTGCACGCACATGGTAATCTTTTGATTGCAGTAATTGGTTGAGTAGTTTTTGGTCTACCTTATTTAATCCCCAAGAAACCCAAAGCGCCTCTAATACATGGTGCTCGTAATCAGCATCCTTTTTGTCTAGATTAGCCACCCATGCCGTCATTTTAGGTAAGACATCGGCAGCCTTACGACCACGCAATTCTCTGCGCACGCGGTACCGCGTTCTGTATTCAGGCAATTTTAAATTATCCAATAACTGATCGATAGATGCCCCATAAACTTTGGCAGGTGTCACTAAGGGCCTTGACGGATACGTTAAGCGGTACACACGGCCATGGGTGTGGTCGCGCAAAGGATCTCTGGCACTATGCTGCATGTGACCAATCAAAATATTATGCCAGTCGATCACATAAAGTGAGCCGTCCGGAGCAAATTCCATGTCAACCGGGCGGAAATTTCGATCTTCGCCCACAATCAAATCTTGGCGGTGCGTTGATTTATATCCGGTACCATCATCTGTTAGTTGGTGCTGTTTCATTCCCAAAAATCCAATGGTATTATTGATTAAAAAATCACCTTGCACGTTGTCAGGAAAATGACGACTTGATACAAACTCTAAACCGGAGGTAGGTCGAACTAAATGTTTCTCTTCCACTAAGGTAAATGACTTGTGACCTGTTTGGCCGTAGCGATTTTTAGTTGATCCGGGCATCATCCAGCGAACGTCTGGTCCGGAGGTTTCTGCAAAAAAGTTTTGACCCCATTTGTCAAAGGCGATTCCCCATGGATTAGGGATTGACAACTGAGCGACCCGCTCTAAATGATGCCTAGCAGGATTGTAACGCATAAAACCCCCATTCGTTGCACGAACAGTACCGTAGGGTGTTTCTACATTTGTGTGTAAAAATACCCCTTCTCCCATGTAAATAGCGCCTGATTCGTCAGTCACAAATGCAGAGATCTCATGGTGCGTGTCATGGTCATCAAACCCACTTAAAATGACTTCCTTCGTATCCGCATGATCATCGCCATTCGTATCTTTTAATAATACCAAATTTGTTCCTTGGCTTACAAACACCCCAAATTCCGTGATTTCCATCCCCACCGGAACATGTAAACCTTCGGCAAAAATCGTTTCCTTATCCGCTTTCCCATCCTGATTCGTGTCTTCAAGAATGATGATTTTATCGTTAGGTTTCGCATCCCCCGGCTTGTAATGTGGATAAGAAGGCATACAAACTACCCAAAGTCGGCCCTTATTATCGAACGTCATTTGAACCGGTTTGGCCAGATTAGGGAATTCCTCTTCCGAGGCAAATAGCTCAATTTTATATCCTGGAGCTACTTTAATGGCATTTAACGCCTCCTCCCCATACAGGTATTTCAAGCTGCCGTTTTTATCCGGATTGAAATTTGTTTTTACTGGATCTAGCTTGCGCGTCTTTGCATCTGCAGCGGCCAGATCATATGAAAGCCCTTTAATTGCTGCTTGGATTGCTGCCTCCCGATTATCCGTCATTTGGCGAATTTTTTCGATCTCAGCAGGATAATTATCTTGTCCAAATGGATTGTAACGGCGCCCATATACGTGAACCCCGTTTGGAATCTTAAAGTCATTATGCCACATCCAGTTTTTCTCCGCAACGGCTGCATACACATCCGCTCTTTTGGATTCGATAGCTGTCGATTTTTTCCCAAACACTTGATCCGCAAGTAATAAGGCTAATTTTTTATACCCCGCATCATTTAATTGAAAACCGTCGATGGTCAAATCCTCCGCTGATTCTGCATACCATTTTTTGGATGCATCAAACGCATTAATGAATAAAACATTATTCTTCTCACACACCTCTTTCATCGCCTGTGCGTACAAACTAATGTTCGCATTCTGAACCGCTCCGTTAGGTAAATCAATTTTTGCGCTTAAATCTTCGAAAGCCGTGGGAGAAACAATGGCAAATTGAGGAGCAGAAACCCCATTGTATTTTTGTGCCAAAGTGTGCTTGATAAATGCCTCCAATTCTGCCTTGTAGGTAGCAATCGCAGCCTTACCTTCATAGGATTCGCTATATCCAAAAAAACCGATCACAACATCCGTTTTTAATCGGCTCATCCATTGGTCATGTGTCTCTAGGTGGCCTTCACTTTGCGAGGGATTCGCAAATTCCGATTGAAATTTTTCTGCTCCCGGAAAAGCCCAAGGATTCATGCGAGCTGAGTGCGGTCGAAATCCAGGTGTATCTCCACCGTCGCACATATTGCGAACCTTCAAATTAAAGGAAGGGTACCGAAGATGTAATTCTGTTTCAAAATGATCATAATTGATCATGCGGGAGCCCAAATTGCCGCCCACTAATGCGATCTTCGTATTTCCTTCAATTGATAAAAAAGTTGGCGCTTTTGGCTGAAAGAAGCTAATCGTGAAAACGGAGATTACCGTAAGAATCAATCCGAGTTTTATTTTAGGGGACATTTTGACTGCTTTTTATAGGTTAATAGGTTTTTCAAAGTATAAACTAAAGAAAAAAATTAATTCGGCAAAGAAATGTTGAATTCAAGTAGAATCTGAATCTACTATTTGCGGAGAATTGCAGGTTTTATAACCCTGAGGTCCCGGGTTCAAATCTCGTTCTCGCTACATGAAAATCAAGGACTTACGTTAAATCGTGGGTCCTTTGTTGTTTTTGCGTGAGGTTTTTCGTTTTTTTTCGATTCCTAGTTTTTATGTAATTCAAACTTTTTACTTTTGTTAAGTAACTCTAAGATTAAGTATGTTAAGATATTTTATTTTTACTGCTTTGCTATTTTCATTGCAAGTAAGTGCTCAAACTGGAATTGGGACAACTACTCCTAATGCATCAGCGAAACTGGATGTATTCTCTGACACTAAAGGTTTTTTACCTCCGAGGCTTGCTTTAACATCTACGAGTGCTTTCTCTCCTGTTACAGGTTTATCAGATGCGGCTGCTTTATTGACTGCGGCTGGCCTGTTAGTATACAATACTGCAACTGCAGGTTCAGCTCCTAGTAATGTAACGCCAGGTTATTACTATTGGAATGGAACTTCATGGATTCGCTTAACTGTACCCACTGATAATGCATCTAATGTTACAGGAACGGTCGCAGTTGCTAATGGTGGGACTGGAACAAATTCAGGATCGATTACAGGAACCGGAGCTTTAACATTTACATCAGGAGGCACTAATCAAAATATTAACTTAACGCCAAGTGGGACTGGGAATACCATTTTAAATAATAATGTTGGAATTGGTGCCACAACCCCAACCGATAAACTTGTCATTGGTTCTTCCGTTTCAGTACATGATGGGGGAAATAAAGTCATTGGCCTTGGATGGAGTCCTGGATCATCAAATTCGTTAATTGCAGGTTATCCTGCCGAAATTCGACTCGATCCAGTCTCTGGTAAATTATTTTTAGGAACTGATCCTACACTAAGGACTATTGGTTCTACTGCTGGCGTTCAGAGAAGAATGACTATCACTTCTGGAGGTCAAGTAGGTATAGGTACAGAAAATCCAGGAGCCACCTTAGAAATTGGATCCAGCAACGGCAGTGTCCCAGGATCTTTAGTGTTGAATCCTACTACGACTGGAACAGGGGTTGAAGGAGCTGAAATCAATTTTAGACCAGCACCAGTTACAACATCACCAGCTGCTCAAATATGGGCGATTGATCAAGTATCCAATGCAAATAGTCCTCGACTACGATTTTTTCCTACCACCTCAGGTGAAACCTACGGATTTACAATCAAGGACAATGGATATCTTGGAATAGGAACTGGAACACCATCGAATAAACTTCATGTACAATCTACTGATGGAACTTCAGTTTATATTGAAAGCACAACAGCTGATAATAATGGGATGTTGATTTTAAATGCCAATACCAATCAAAACTGGTCTACTAACTGGCATGAATTTGTATATTTTAGAAATCAAGGAAGTACTATTGGGTCCATTGGTGCGTCAAATGGTGGTAATATGGTTGCTTATAGTACCTCTTCTGATTATCGATTAAAAACTGATTTAAAAAATTATAGTGGGATTGATTTAGTCAATAAAATTAAGACCTATGATTTTGCATGGCGAAAAGATAGTTCAAGAATGTTTGGCGTAATGGCGCATGAATTACAAGCTATTTTGCCTTACGCAGTAAATGGTCAAAAAGATGCAGTAGATGAAAATGGAAAAATATTTCCACAATCTGTTGATTATAGTAAATTGACTCCTTTATTAGTAAAAGCTATTCAGGAGCAAGATGTAAAAATTAAAGAGCTACAACTAAAAATTGAGGCATTGTTAAAGAGATTAGAAATAGTAGAATCGAAGAAGTAATCATGAAACACACTGTGTGAGGAAAACACACCCTAAATTCGGTTAAAATCGGTCGTTTTCAGTTTTGTGAAAACATAACTAACTACAAATCAACGCCTTCATTTTCTCAAAAAATCTTCATAACCCTGAGGTCCCGGGTTCAAATCTCGTTCTCGCTACATGAAAATCAAGGACTTACGTTAAATCGTGGGTCCTTTGTTGTTTTTGCTTATTATTTTTCTAGAAATGCAAGCACCTTATTTATTAATGATACTCTTTTATTTGTAAATGAATGGTCAGTCTGCCAAACAGAGTAGTCAAAATATGATTTATTAGATTCTTTCATTTTATTCGCTAATTGACTATTTTTTTCATGCTCGTCAATCATTACAATTTGCTTATCAGCTAATGATTTTGCGTCATTTAACAAATTAAAATACGTTTTATCTTGTAAAACAGGAGTATATAAATCTTTAAGCGAAGTGTTTAAAACAAAATACTTTCCGCCGGTATTGGGGTCGTTGGCTAAACGGAGCATTTCTTTTTCTGTTGAAACATTTTTATAGTCATTACCAATATTCCATGTTGATAAGGCAAACCCCTTTTTGATTGTTGGCAACTCTTGTAGTGCTTTAAGGCAAATCCATCCACCCATACTGTGTCCGAACAGAACAATGTTAGAAGTGTCAATTTTTAAAGAGTCCTGATACTTATTGCAAAATGCAACTACATTGACTACATCTTCCACACAATTCTTGAAACTAAATTTTCCTTGGCTTCCCCATGAACCACGATAATCAAAATAAATAACATTCCAACCATGACTTCTTACAACCTGCGCAATATCGAGATTACGTTCATTCCCTGGATAACCATGTAAAAGCAATAAGGTAGGATGTTTTTGTAAACCATTTGCACTATAAATTAGACCTGCTATTTGTGAATTTCCTGAAGGTATAAAAAGCTCAGTCGAGCTGGCAGGTGAATTTATATCCCATTTTAAATCACTTAGAATAATACTTTCAGATTGTGCAAAGGCATTAGTTGAAACTACGAGAAGAAATGATAGAAGAAACTTCGTTGAAAATTTAATCATGTTGATTGTTTTAAAATGTCGGTCGGCATTAGCACACAACGTTCGAATATTGCTGCAGTTAGGGCTACGATTGTAATTTGATTAAAGTTAATCATTTAAACAATAAACATACTGCGTGAGGTAAACACACCCTAAATTCGGTTGATTTCGGTTTTGCCAAAACATAACTAACCACAAATCAACGCCTTCATTCTCACAAAAAATCTTCATAAATGTATAAATCATAAAAAAAGGCTTCAAAATTGAAGCCTCTTTTTATCCAGATCTCTTATCTATACTCTATAATCTCCTATCTTCGTCCGGTTCTCCTCCCTCTCTCATTCCCTTTCGGAATCACCCTTCCACCCCTCGGAGCTTCCCGCTTACGAGAACGGTTATTCGCAAATTTACCTACTAGGCCAGAACGCATACCTACTAATTCTAGGTCGATGGTGCGTTTCGCTAAGTTCGTGTCGCGGACTTTCACTTGCACCTTATCTCCAAAAGTGAAGACACGGCCATTCGATTTACCCACAATACGGTAATTGTTTTTATCTAAATCGTAGAAGTCGTCATTTAAGTCGACCATACGTACGAGGCCTTCGCAAGAGGTTTCGCCGATTTCGACGAAGATTCCGAATTCGGTAACACCTGTGATGATACCGTCGAAAACTTGAGGTTCGTGCAAGCTCATGTATTCCACTTGCTTGTACTTGATGGAAGCGCGTTCTGCATCGGAAGCGAGTTTTTCACGATCCGAACTGTGCTTACATTGGATTTCTAAAGGGGCACGTTCCGCTGGCGTGCCGCCGTCTAAATAATGCTGTAACAGGCGATGCGTAATGACGTCTGGGTAACGACGAATCGGGCTGGTGAAATGCGAATAGAACGGGAATGCTAGGCCGAAGTGACCGACAGGATCGGTGCTATAACGGGCTTTGGACATCGTACGCACCGCTAAACTCTGCAATACATGTTCCTCGCCTTTGCCCTCGATGTTTTCCATCAAGGCGTTGAACGATTTGCTCACGTGTTGAGGATCGGTCGTTACTTGGTAGCCAAATTTCTTCGCGAACGAAGAGAATACCTGCAATTTCTCTGGATCCGGTGCTTCGTGAATACGGTACACCATCGTGTTTTTAGGCTCGTCCTTTTTCTTGTTGAAGACGAATTCGGCCACTTTTTTGTTGGCCAAAAGCATAAACTCTTCAATCAACTTGTGCGCATCCTTGCGAATACGAGGGTAAACGCCGATCGGCTTTCCATCCTCATCTAATTCGAAGCGGACTTCAGCTGTTTCGAAGTTCACGGAACCGTGATCAAAACGTCTTGCTCGGTAACTTTTGGCAATACGGTTCAAATCCCGAATGACCGGAACTAACGCATCGTCTGAATCATTTTCGATTAATTCCTGTGCCTGCTCGTAAGCGAAACGGCGGTCCGAGTGAATGACCGTGCGGCCAAACCACTCTTTCACAATCGTGTCATTCGCGTCTAATTCGAAAACGGCAGAGAAGGTTAATTTATCTTCGTTTGGACGTAAAGAACAAAGTCCGTTCGACAGCTTTTCTGGTAACATGGGAACCACGCGGTCTACTAAGTAAACCGAGGTGGCGCGCTTGTAGGCCTCAATATCGAGTACACTGCCGGGTTTCACATAGTGAGCAACGTCGGCGATGTGGACACCGATTTCGGTGTTGCCGTTTTTGAGTTTTTGGTAGGAGATGGCATCGTCAAAATCCTTCGCATCAACTGGATCGATAGTAAAAGTTAAGATTTTGCGCATATCCTTGCGCTTCTTGATTTCAGTCGCAGGAATCTGCACTAAAATGGAGGCAGCGGCTTTTTCCACTTCTTCAGGGAAATCATACGGCAAGCCGTATTCCGCTAAAATGGAGTGCATTTCCGTGTCGTTCTCTCCGGCTTTACCTAGCACTTTGATGACACGACCTTCGGCTTTTTTGCCATCCGTACCCCAGCGAGTGACCTCCACGATAACTTTGTCTAGGTGCTTTGCATCCTTGATTTCGAACTTAGGCAAGTAGACATCTTCGTAGATTTTCTTCGAATCTGGGATTAAAAACGAGTAGTGCGGGGTTACTTGAATGACACCGACTAATTCAGCGGAACGACGTTCCAATATCTGTACGACCTCTCCTTCCGGACGGTCATTTTTTCTTTTTTCTGATGGGCGACGGGCTTGAACGATGACTTTGTCTCCGTCTTTAGCATTATTTAAATCCCCAGAAGCCACCCAAATATCCTTCGCCCCATCTTCCGGAATCACAAAGGCAAAACGGGAATTCACGTGATCCACGCGACCAGTCACCTGGAAAGATTCATTGTCAAAACGAATGTTTCCCTCCTCATTCTTAATCAAGCGGTTTTCTGCAATCAATTTGCTAACTAAATCGGAATAAATCTCCTTCGTTTTGCGATCGCGAATGGCAAAAGCCTTGTGTAGCTGGTTCAACGAATACGAACGGTAATCGTTTAATTCAAAAAACTCCAGGATTTCAGCCTTCAAGCCGCTCAAAAATTTCTGTTCCTTAGGGGATGACATGGTATTTCAATTCAAATTATCCCGCAAGGTACACATTATTGATTTCTTAATTCCTAATTCGGCATTCTATTGCTACCTTTGAGCTTGTTTTTGAGCCTTTTCAGATGAACCGTTCCCGCATTGCCCTCTTTTTACTGCTCGTATTTGCACTGACTGGTGCTTACTTTATTTGGAAGCCTGCTGCGGAGGTTCCAGCTGCGGAAGTCAACATCGTAGAAACGCCTGATTTTAAGGCGGATTCGGCTTATAGCTTCGTGGCGCAACAAGTGGCTTTTGGCCCACGAGTTCCGGGTTCTGAAGCCAGTCAAAACACCCTGAAATTCTTAGTCGCTAAATTGAAATCTTACGGCTGGACCGTGACTGAGCAGCCTTTTACAGCTTTCCGCTACGACGGCAAGAAATTACAAGGCACAAACATCATTGCACAATTCCAACCTGCAGTCGCAAAACGTATACTTTTAGCCGCCCACTGGGATGCACGCAGTATTGCGGACAAAGATTCAGTACGTAAGAATGAGCCCATCGATGCGGCAAACGATGGCGCGAGTGGTGTGGGTGTCTTGCTAGAAATCGCGCGCAACTTGCATGAGGCTAAGAATAAGCCTGCGGTAGGCGTCGATATCGTCTTTTTTGACCTAGAAGATCATGGCGAACCGGATGATTATACGGGAGAACACAAGACAAATAGTTGGGCTTTGGGTTCACAGCATTGGGCTACGAATTTAGTCCCAGCTAATTATAGAGCTTATTACGGCATCTTGTTAGATATGGTGGGCGGGAAAGGCGCAATGTTCCCGCATGAAGGATCGTCGATGCAGTATGCGCCGGGAATTGTACGCTCGGTTTGGGCGACGGCGGCAGATTTAGGATACAGTAATCTGTTTGTTGATCAAGATGCCTTTGGGATTTCGGATGACCATACGGCGGTGAATGAGATTGCCAAAATCCAAATGATTGACATAATTGATTTAAGGGCTTCTAATGGTGGTTTCGAATTTGGAAGCTTCCACCATACGCATGCAGATAATTTAGAAAACATCGACAAATCGACCTTGAAAGCGGTCGGCCAAACACTTTTACAGGTTTTATACCGCGAATAATCCATGGAAGAAACAAACTTACAACATGTTCATTTAAATGACCTTCACGTATCGCTAGGTGCAAAAATGGTGCCCTTTGCTGGCTTTAATATGCCTGTATTGTACACGAACTTAATCGAAGAGCATCTTTGCGTTCGTAACTCCGTAGGGGTATTTGACGTGAGTCACATGGGCGAATTCTTTTTGAAAGGGGATCGTGTGTTAGATTTCATTCAATATGTTACCTCGAATGACGCTTCTAAATTAGTGGACGGGAAAGTTCAGTATAGCTGTTTGCCAAACAACGAGGGCGGCATCGTCGATGACTTGTTAGTCTACCGCGTAAACTCAACCGAATATATCTTGGTCGTGAACGCATCGAACATTGAGAAAGACTGGAACTGGATCTCCTCACACAATACCTTCGGGGTGGAGATGGTTAATCGAAGCGACGAGTATAGCTTGTTAGCGGTGCAGGGGCCTAAGGCTATTTTAGCACTACAAAAATTAACATCTGTGACCTTAGCTGATATGCCGTATTATAGCTTCAAAATAAGTGAAATGGCTGGTTTCTCAGATATCATCATCTCGAACACGGGCTATACGGGTGCGGGCGGATTCGAGATCTATGTGAAAAACGAAAACGCGCTGGCGATGTGGAATGAGATCTTCAAAGCTGGGGCAGAGTTCGGAATTCTACCTGTAGGTTTGGGCGCGCGCGACACGCTTCGTACCGAAAAAGGCTATTGCTTGTACGGACACGACATTGATGATACGACGTCGCCAATCGAGGCTGGCTTAGGCTGGATCACGTCATTCAACAAAGATTTCATTATGAAAGATCACCACGCCACGATTAAAGCAAATGGTCCTTCGAAAAAATTAGTCGGTTTCGAAATGATCGACCGCGGCATCCCTCGTCAACACTATCCGATTTTAAATGCGGCTGGCGAAACGATAGGTGAAGTGACTTCCGGAACGCAATCCCCGTCTCTTTCGAAAGGAATTGGAATGGGTTATGTGAGCACAAATCACGTGGGTTCAGAAATATTTATTTCGATTCGCGACAAAGCCATCAAAGCCGAAATCGTCAAATTACCTTTCTTATAACATGAAAAAAATCGACGTCTGTTTATCGCCGGATTTGATCCATTTGTATGATTTATCAGCCGTGGCTGTCGTGGTGGTGGATATTTTTAGAGCTACTTCTTGTATGGTCACTGCTTTTGCGAGCGGCGCAGCCGAAATAGTTCCGGTAGAAGAAGTGGAGCTTTGCCAGCAATACGGATCTCGTGGTTATTTGACGGCGGCGGAACGCAACGGGATAACTCCTGCTGGTTTTGACTTCGATAATTCTCCTTTTTCCTATCAAGTTGAAAAAGTGAAAGGGGCCAAAATTTGCGTCACCACCACCAACGGAACGGTAGCGATTCGACGCTCGAGCAGCGCACCTGCTGTTTATGTGGGTGCATTCTTAAATATTTCTCGCGTGGCGGACGCTTTGAAAGCCTGGAACGGAAACGCATTAGTGGTTTGTGCCGGCTGGAAAGGGAAACCCAATTTAGAGGATACGCTTTTTGCAGGAGCTTTAATAGATGCCTTAAGTGGCGATTATGAAGTGGCAGATGATGCCGCTTTAATGGCCTGGAAACAATACAATCTAGCTTCTTATGACCTGTTAACGGCGGTGAAGAATTCGTCCCACGTGAACCGCTTATTAGGTTTAGGCATCGAAAAAGATATCGCCTTTTGCTTGGAATTTGACCGCTATTCGGTGCTTCCTAAACTAGAAGGAGATGGCCTTCGATTAGTATGATTTTATACAGCACAGAACATAAAAGCCCTAATGTAAGCCTAGAAGAGGCCATTTTCCGAGGTCTTCCCCCGGACAATGGCTTGTATATGCCTACTTCCATCCAACCTTTGCCGGCTTCGTTTTTCGAAACGATTCAGGACCGCAGCTTGCCAGAAATTGCGATCGCGGTGTGTGAAAATTTGCTCGGGGATAGCTTGAGTTCGGCAGATATTAAAAAAATCATCGATCAATCGATGACCTTCGAGGCTCCCATCGTTTCTTTGGAGCCGGGTGTCGAGGTATTGGAATTATTCCACGGACCATCGATGGCTTTTAAGGATTTTGGCGCGCGCTTCATGGCCGCGATTATGTCCCATTATTTATTGAAATCGAAGCGCGAAATTCGCATCTTAGTCGCGACCTCTGGGGACACGGGCGGTGCGGTAGCACAAGGTTTTTATAACACGCCGGGCATCTCGGTGACGATTTTATATCCGACTGGAAAGGTATCCGATATTCAGGAGAAGCAATTGACGACGTTGGGTGGAAATGTAATCGCTTTAGAGATTGATGGAACATTTGATGATTGCCAAAGACTCGTCAAACAAGCCTTCCTCGACGAAGAACTTCGCGCAGCTTTCGATTTAGCCTCCGCGAATTCCATCAACATTGCCCGCTTAATTCCTCAGTCCTTCTACTATTTCGCAGCCTATGCGCAAGCGAAAAAGAAAGGTTTAAATGCCCCGGTGGTATTCAGTGTGCCGTCAGGAAATTTTGGCAATCTAAGTGCCGGTTTAATGGCCTATAAAATGGGTCTTCCAGTGAAAGCCTTTATAGCATCTTGTAACGAGAACCACCCAGTAGCAGATTACCTGCGCACAGGCGAATACAATCCGGTGGCCTCGGTGGAAACATTGTCCAACGCAATGGATGTGGGTAGCCCGTCGAATTTCATTCGGATGCGCTTGCTAGCGGGAGATGAGTGGTCTCAAGTTCGCGAGATCATTAAAGGCTACTATACGAATGATCTGAAAACTCAGGAAATCATGGCTGACGTGTTTGCACGCACTGGTTATGTGATGTGTCCACATACAGCGGTAGGCTATGATGGATTGCAACAATACGTAGCTGAATATCCTGGCGAAATCACTGGAATTCTGTTGTCTACGGCCCATTACGCGAAATTCTTGCCTACGGTAGAAGGAACCTTAGGGGTTTCCGTTCCGGTACCTGTTCGCTTAGCGGAGCTATTAGATAAAACAAAAAAGTCCATCCCCATGGGGACGGACTTCGCTGAATTCAAGGGGTATTTATTACAATAGTGCCTTGAATTTATCTTTTTGTTGGTAAGCGATAATGGCTGATAATCCAATCGTGATAATGCTTATTTGTACCGTACCTAGAAAGCAAAGTTCAAACAAAAATATATTCAATATAATGGGTGCTAATATGGTTAAACCCAAAGCGCGTTTACTAGGGACGAAGAGGAGTGCCCCACCTACGACTTCAAGCACCTTCACAATCCTCATTATTCCTGAAGAATCCAATAATTTATAATAAGATGCGGCATCCCCTGTAAATGGGAGTGTTCCTCCGATAGGTAAAAAATAACTTAATCCTCCATATAAAAATAAGGCTCCCACGAGCACTGAAGGCAATAAATCGAGTACTTTTTTCATACGTATGTTTTTTGGTTATGCTTAAAATTAAATTTTTTACTTAATTGACGCAAAATCTAAGGCCCGTAATTGCACCGTCCGATTCCCCAAATATTCATTCACTTCCAAATGATACACTAATTGGACAGGTAATCGCTGCTCATAAGCGGAGCACAAACCATCATAGAAATCCGCCTTCATCCCAAAGCCGACCACTTCTAATCCTCGTTCATCTGGCGAAGAACCTACGTAGATTTTCAAATGCTCTTCTTTCATCACAAAAGGACTTCTCGTTACAAAAACAGGTCCTGAAACAAAGTTAGGGAGCATATTTCCCGGACCATACGGAGACAAACGAACGAGTAATTTATCATAAAACGATAAACTCAAGGCCTCTAAAGGAATCTGTATATCGACCGGCAAATCCGCCCTAGGCGAGATATTCGCTAAACCCTCCTGCGCGATTCGCTCGAATTTTTCAATGAATGCCTGCAAATTCTCCGGTTTCAAGTGCAAACCAGCTGCATGCGTGTGCCCTCCGAACTGCTCCAGTAAATCAGCACATTCCTCTAACGCGTGGTGCACATCAAATCCTCTAACTGAGCGAGCTGAACCCACTAATTGCCCGTGTGATTCCGTTAAAATAATGGTAGGCCTAAAATACTGGTCTTGGATCTTACTGGCCACAATACCCACCACTCCTTTATGCCAAGCCGGATTAAATAACACCGTACTGCGCGCTGAAAGTAGAAAATCATTCCCTTCAAACATCGCCAAAGCCTGTGCCACAATCTCCTTCTCCACCACACGGCGATCCAGGTTCTGTTGAATCACAGCCTCCGCTAATGCTTCTGCTTCCTGATCATCTGAAGATAACATCAATTTCACCGCTCCGTGGGCGTGGTCCATTCGACCAGCTGCATTGATAATGGGGGAAATAGAGAAGACAATATCTGAGATTTGAATTGGCGCTTTTTTCTTCGCCTTTTTCAATAGATAAGCGAGTCCGGGACTTGGATTGGAACCCAATTTAGCGAGGCCAAAAAAAGCCAAAACCCGGTTCTCCCCGTTCATCGGAACAATGTCTGCTGCGATACTGCAGGCTACAAGATCCACCGATTCCCACAAAGGATCTAATTCTAGCTCATTCGCAATGGCAAAGGCCATCATGAGCTTAAAGCCCACACCGGCACCCGTTAATTCTTTGAAGGGATAGGGACAATCCTTGCGTTTGGGATCTAAAATCGCGACCGCCGCTGGAATCGTGGCCTCTGGTAAATGGTGATCACAGATGATAAAATCGATCCCGTTTTCGTTGCACCAAGCTACGCGTTCGTGTGCTTTAATACCGCAGTCCAGAGAGATGATTAAGGTATAATCATTGTCTTTCGCATATTGAATACCTGCCTGCGACACGCCATAGCCTTCCGCATAGCGATCCGGAATATAATAGTCGCAATCAGCCCCTAAAATTCCTGCTAGATAACTATAAACCAAGGTAACTGCCGTGGTGCCGTCCACATCGTAATCACCGTAAATCAAGATTTTCTCCCCGGATTCGAGGGCTAAGCTGAGGCGCTCTACTGCTTTGTCCATGTCCTTCATTAGGAATGGGTCGTGCAGCTGATTAATTTCTGGCACCATGAAATCCTTCACTTCTTGGAAAGTCCTAATCCCTCGCGAAACGAGCAAGGATAAAAAATACGGATTCTTTAATCCCAAAGCCTCCCCTAATGCCTCCACCTCCGCGGCCGGTGGTGCAGGCATGTATTTCCAATTCTTTTTAGGCTCCATGTTATAAGATTTCAATTTCTACGCGGCGGTTGATTTGGCGTCCTTCCTCTGTTGCATTATCTGCTTTCGGTTTTGACTTACCATAGCCTTTTGTCCGAATTCGAGAAGAATCAATATTTCCATTCAACAAGTATTCCTTCACTGCATTTGCTCGCTCTAAGGAAAGTTTATTATTGATTTCGTCCGATCCCGTATTATCCGTATGACCGCTAATTTCGATGACCAAAGTCCTATTTTCCTTCATTACCTGTTGAATTCGTTTTAATTCCGGTTCCGATTCTGGTTTTAAGGAGGCCTTTCCTAAGTCAAAAAATAAATTATTTACGGTAGCCGTGTTTCCTTTTACTAATGGAACCATCGATAGGTCTCGGTCGTCTAGTTCAATATAACGGCCACGAACCGTACTTAAATCCAAGTTAATGGAGGTAGGTATTAAACCCTTTGCATTAGCCGTAATCCCATAGTTCTTACCGTAAGGGAGCACCAATTTGTATTTTCCTGTGTTTGGATCAGGCTTAGCCTGACCTAAGGTTTTTCCTGTCGCCAAATCCTCGTATGTGATAGAGGCGTCATCTGGTACTTTCCCTGTCTTTTGATTTAACACCGACCCAGAAAGCAAGACCACCGGATCCGATTCCTGGGAAGTAACAGAGCGGGTGGATGATGGCCCAAAACGGCTCTCTCCAATGGCCGCATCCGCAGGTGGCGCATTACCCACTTTTCCTCCGGAGTCTTTCCCTGTGGACTGTTTGACTGAGCCCGGGGCAGCCCCGCTGCCCTGCGGCGACTCATTGACTGAGCCTCCAGCAGCTTCGCTGCCCGGAGGCGACTCAACGGCTAACCGAAATATATCCTTCTTCCCTAGCGAACCTTTGGCTGACATAAAATAAGCATAATCTCCTTTCGCAGAAATAGAATAATACGCATCATATTCATCCGTATTTACAGGAGGCCCCAGATTTTGTGGCTTACGCCAGTTCTGCCAGGTCTCATCTAATCGACGCGTCATATAAATATCTTGACTTCCCTGTCCTCCAGGTCGATCAGAGGAAAAATACAAAGTCTTACCATCCGCAGAGAGGAACGGGGTGGTCTCAGAGTATTTGGAATTGATCCCATCCCCTAAATCCATCGGACGTGTCCATTTCCCATTTTCCAAAAAGCTCACATAGATATCATCATCCTCACTATTCTTTTTTCGGGAAAATGCCAATAAAATGGCTTTCCCATCCATGGTTAAAAAACCATATTCATTCTTCCCTTTGCTCATTTGCTCATAACCAGGGATCTCTATTTTTTGGGGTACTGTCCACGCTCCTGCGGTCTTATTGGCTAAAGAAAACCCACGAGTTACATAGGATCCGTTCACATAGGCCCCTTTTAATAAGATCGTTTGCCCATCTGGAGAAATAGATAAAATCGTGTTGTATTGATCTCGGTTTAAAATATCTGATAATCGACGCGCCGTACTCCAAGCATTTCCTACTTTCTCTGAAAACCAAATATCCTGAGATCCGGAAATTGTTTCTGAGCCTTTCACTCCAAAACGATTCGCTGGATGACTTTTACGCCCAAAATACAAAGTCCTGCCATCAGGCGAAATCACCGGATTCAATTCTGCATATTCAGAATTCACGGCAGAGCCTAAATTCTCTGGGGCCTTCTGCGCCAGCAGACTGACCGAAATCAATAAGAAGAATAACAGTTTTCTCATCCTACGTAAATCCACTTTTTCTCCATCTTTTCTGGCTCATAAGCCATAATCCAATCGGCTAACTTCTCTGGATCTGATTCCACCTGTAAAGCATCCATATTCGGTTGCTTCAAGAAACCTTCATCCACCATGTGCTGAATTTGTTTCAACTGATGATCAAAATACCCATTGATATTAAACACAGAAACCGGCATCTCGTGCAAGTCTAACTGCTTCCAAGTTAGTATTTCAAACAATTCATCTAAGGTTCCAAAACCTCCCGGCATCGCAATCACCCCATCCGCCATGTCGGCCATCAAGGCTTTGCGTGTGTGCATCGTTTCCGTCACGTGCAGTTCTGGCAAACCCTTGTGCTTCACTTCCCAGGGTTCCATGAACTTTGGAATTACTCCGATCGCATGACCGCCTAAGCGCAAGAACTCATCAGCTAAAACGCCCATCAAACCCACACTTCCAGCGCCAAATATCACCTGGCAACCATGTGCATGCAAGGCCTGCGCTAATTTCACTACTTGCTCCGCATAAACCGGATTATGGCCTTTAGATGACCCGCAATAAATCAATATTTTTTTAGACATGTACGATTTCTTTTAATGCTTCCTCGAAGCGGACAAAGGTAAACGAAAAGGAAGCTTCTTTCTCAATCTTCGACGAAGATACGCGGCTACCCCCTAACACTAAACAGGCCATCTCACCTAAAACCAAGCGAAGTAAAAATCCCGGAATAGCAGGTAAGAAGAAGGGCCTGTGCAAAGCTTTGGCAATTTGTTTGTTCATTTCGCCTGCCCGAATAGGCTCCGGAGCTACCCCATTAAAGGTGCCTGAAAGAGACGAATTTATCAGTAACTCGTTAAAAATTCTCACTAGGTCGGTAAGGTGAATCCAAGATTGCCACTGCTTACCGGAACCTAAATTAGCGCCCACACCCCAGCGGATCGGCTTCGAAATAACCGGAAAGATTCCACCTGAAGCACCCATCACTAATCCGATGCGGACTTTCGCTAATCGAATTCCTAAGGTGCCAATTTGGTCGACCGCTTCCTCCCATTGTTTGGTACAATCCGCTAGAAAATCCAAGCCGGCAGGCGAGGTTTCCACACATTCTTGCTCGCCCGTATCAGCTCCATAAAAGCCAATGGCTGAAGCTGAAACAACCGTTTTAATCGAATGTGGTAACGTCGATAAAGCTTGGTATAAAACCGCGGTGCTTCGCACGCGGCTGTTGACTAATTCTCTTTTTCGCGCGGCAGACCAGCGTTCGTCCGCGATGCCGGCCCCGGCTAAATGCACGATGGCATCTACGCCTTCAAAGGCCGCAGGATCGATATAACCATAGGACACATCCCATTGGAAGTCTCCGCCAGAGCGCGATAAAATCACCACCTCGTGACCCTGAGCCAGCAAAAACTGCTTCAGAGCACCACCCACAAAACCTGTACCCCCCGTGATGAGTATGCGCATATTAGTTTCCTTTTTTAATCGCTTGATAGATCATTTCATTGATCCCCGTGCGAATATTCATATCCGAAATTTTGGAATTATTCCGAGTCGGATATACCCGGTTCGATAAGAAAACGTAGACCAAATCCTGTGTAGGGTCAATCCACGTGTACGTTCCCGTAAAACCCGAGTGGCCAAAGCTCTCCGAACTCGCCGAAGCCGCCGCAGAAATGCCCGCCTTATTGCGATCCACTTTGTCAAAACCTACCCCACGACGCGCATTTTCAGTCGCACTAAATGGATAAGATGTCCACTGTTTGATGGTGGATTCTTGAATGAATTGCTGACCACCATAATAGCCTTTTTGTAGGTACATCTGCATCAATTTCGCTAGGTCATTCGCATTCCCAAACAAGCCCGCGTGACCCGAAATTCCATCTAATAAAGCCGCGCCCTCATCGTGCACTTTTCCGTGAATCAACGTCTTACGGAAAAGAGAATCGTATTCCGATGGCACGATACGCGCTAATGGGAAATGTTTTTCAGCCTGATAAACTAAGGTCGATGCCCCTAAAGGTTTGTAAAACGAATCTGCTAAAAAGTCCGTCCAAGGCTTTCCTGTCATGCGCGGCGACTCCGATGGTAATAAATAATAAGACAAATCCGAATACACATATTCCTTCTTTTCGCGTAACGGACTCTCCTTAATCGCTGTCATAATCTGCTCTTTCAAGGTCTTGTGTGCCCATAAAGTAGGCGCCACCTGCGTCGGATATTCCTCGGATTGCGCATAAGACAAGGTGAATGGCTTCCAACGTGTCACGTCTTTCGTGATGTCCACGTATTCCTTCCACATCGTTTTTTGGTCGGTAATATTTTTCTTCAAACGCGCTTCTCCAGATGCTGGGCTCAAGAAGCGTTCCACATATTTGTACTTCACATCGTCCTGCGTGAATTTTTGCTGGAATTTCTTGCTGTGGAAAATCATATCGGTACTATCGATATAATCCATCCAAAACGGAATCCAGGCCTTCAAGCGAGATTGATGCGTCAATACATCCTCGTAAAGAAGACCCGATTTATTCGATTTAGCAAAGGAAGGAACCAGTTGGCCCATCGTTGTTTTCAAAGAGAATTTACCCTCATCTTGCCATTTCATCAAGGCTGGAACGGAGGTCGAAATCTTCGTGATAGAGGCTAAATCAAAGATATCAGAGGTCTTTAATGGAACGGTGGTTTCATAGATCTGGTTGCCAAAAGCTTTGTGGTAAATAACCTTCCCTTCTTTAGCAATCAACACTACTACACCCGGAGCGCCCTTCACTGCAATGGCTAGTTTCGCCATCGAATCTACTTTCGCGTTCAAGTAGGCAGAAGAAATCCCCACCGCCTCAGGTAATAAATTGTATTGCAAACGCGCTAACGAAGTCGTCGTCAATCCCATTCCTTGCTTGTAGGTCGCATTCAAACTAACGGGTAATTTCCCTGTCACAGGAATCGCACCAAACACAATCTCCGCTGCCGCTTCCTGTTGCGAAATGCCATCCTGATAAGCCGTCAGTAAGGCCCCAGCATTCTTCAAGCTATCAAATTGCGTCAGCGTATTCACGTTTGCAAAATGGATTGCCACCGTTTTAGGCGTCGCAAAACGGTTCACCAAAGCCTTAATCGCAGGCTTCAAACTGTAATTATTCGCCGGGCGAATCGAAATGCTGTGAATCCCCATCAACACCACGTCGAAGGTCGCGAGCGATTTTTCGATGCGCGCAATCGTCGTATCCGCACTCGTTTCATCTACATAGAAATGAGGCATTTCGACGTAGTTGTTGGCCATTTTTTGGAACTCCGTAGGGAAAGCGGACCCATAAGACGGCTTCCCGATCGCTAGTGTCGCGATGCGCGTTTTATCCAAAGCTTTCACCGGAATCAGTTCGCTCGGATTCTTAAGTAAGGTGATCGTCTTCTCCGCTAATTCGCGGTTCAACACTTCACTCTTGATCGGATTCAAATCCTTGATTAAATTTTCTACGACGATGGGTTCGTAATGAGCTAAACCTGCCCAGGCTTTGGCATTCAAAATACGCTTCACCCGGCTATCGATATCTTCTTGCGAGATTTCACCGTTTGTTAACGCCTTCTTAATCGCATCAAACGCTGCCGGAACATCCACAAACGTCTCCAAAATATCATTGCCCGCCAGGATCGCCTTCACATTTGCCGTCCCTTCTGGGAACATTTTGGTCGCCCCTTTCATATCCATCGCATCCGTAAACACGAGGCCCTGAAACTTCATTTCATCGCGCAACAAACCCGTCACAATCGGCTTCGAAAGGGTTGAGGCTAAAGACGCAGTCGTATCCAAAGCCGGCAGATTCAGGTGCCCCACCATCACGCCTTGCAAACCATTCGAGATCAATTCTTTATAGGGATATAATTCCAAACTATCCAAGCGTGAACGCGAGTGATTCAACACCGGAATATCCAAATGCGAATCCACGCCTGTGTCGCCATGGCCTGGAAAATGTTTCGCGGAAGTAATGATTCCAGCCTTTTGAAGTCCTTTCATATAGGCCAAAGCCTTCGCCGTCACATCCTCCCGATTCTCCCCAAACGAGCGGAAATTAATCACTGGGTTCAACGGATTGTTATTCACATCCACTACCGGCGCATAATTAATATGCACTCCCATTCGGCGACATTGCTCGCCTATTTGTACCCCCATCTTCTCGATCAAAGCCGTATTGCCTTGCATAGCGCCTAAGGTCATTTGGTACGGAAAGCGGAATGTCGAGTCCAAACGCATCGCCAATCCCCACTCCAAGTCCATCCCAATAAATAGCGGAACCTTCGTTCTATTTTGTAATTCATTCACTAAAAGCGCCTGCTTCACCGGATGTCCTTTAAAAAGAACAAAGCCTCCCACGTGGTAGTCCTTCACAATCGAAAACAAACGTGTCGTATCGTAGGTGTCCGCCACATTTCCACGGGGCATCAACAATTGACCGATCTTCTGATCCACACTCAAGGAATTGAAAACGGAATCGACCCAATTTTGCTGAGTATGTGGGAACAAATCCTGAGAAAAGGCCTGAAAACTAAAAAGGAAAAGCAGTAATCCGGTGCTGATTTTTTTCATAGCAAGGTTAACATTCATATAAGGTGTGAAAATACGCTAAATGTGGGAATCTTCTGAAATATCCGGCCTAATTTTTCTTGCTAATTTTCATTCCACGGAAAGCATTCGTAATTTTAGGACTTAAATGATGAACGTATGAGAAAAAAAATTGTTGCAGGTAACTGGAAAATGAACAAAACGGCGCAAGAGGCTTTCGTTTTAGCTACAGAAGTAGCAGAATTAGTGAAGTCTAGCGTTTCCGCGGATGTTCAGGTGATTATGTCGACACCAGCTTTGTATTTGACGGGTGTAAATCAAGTAATTGAAGGCATTCCTAACCTAGCAGTCGCAGCCCAAAACTGCCACGAAAAAGCCTCTGGCGCTTACACAGGAGAGATTTCTGCTCCCATGTTAGCTTCTGCTGGCGTACAATACGTGATCTTAGGACACTCAGAGCGTCGTCAATACTTCGCTGAAACCAACGAGCAATTAGCGGCTAAAACAGACGCGGCGTTAGCAAACGGCTTAACGCCTTTATTCTGCTGCGGCGAAAGCTTAGAAACACGCGAAGGTGCAGATTTCTTAGGCCATGTAGCTCAACAATTAACGGAAAGCTTATTCCACCTTTCAGCAGAAGAATTCAGCAAAGTGGTCATCGCTTACGAACCCATTTGGGCGATCGGAACCGGTTTAACCGCTTCTTCAGACCAAGCACAAGAAATGCACGCCTTTTTACGTGCACACATCGCTAAAAAATATGGCCAAAGCGTAGCAGACGATTGCTCGATCCTATATGGAGGAAGCTGCAACGCGAAAAACGCGAAAGAATTATTCGCTTGCCCAGACGTAGATGGTGGTTTAATCGGTGGCGCTTCGCTAGTGGCGGCTGATTTTATTACGATAGCGACTTCTTACTAAGAAGTTGAGATTAGAGAGTATAGAGTATAGATAATGAAAAAGAGTAGAGATTAGAGAGTATAGAGAAGAGATAAACAAATCTCAGCACTATCATCTCTTATCTATACTCTATTATCTCTACTCTTGAAATTTCCTACGGAAATTTAAACCCCTTCCGCCACAACCTCCTTCACACCCGGAACCATGCGCGTTAATAGCGCTTCGATTCCCTGCTTTAGGGTCATTGTTGAAGATGGGCAGCCTGAGCAAG
>CANLVU010000014.1 GCA_947494535.1 Cytophagaceae bacterium | reverse complement strand
GTTACAAAGGATTTGACCTTTCTGCTTACTTGTATACCTCTATCGGTAATGAAATATGGAACCAATCTCGTTGGTTCACTGACTTCTACCAGACCTTTGAAGGTGCAGCTAAGTCAAAGAGATTACTGCAAGCTTGGACTCCACAAAACTTGGATGCAACTATTCCAATCGTAGAAAGAGTATCCAATTTCTCCAATGCCAACGTAGCAAACTCTCACTATGTGGAAGATGGTTCTTACTTGAGATTGCAGAACTTGACCCTAGGTTACGCTGTTCCATCGAGCATATTGAAGAAGTTGAAAATGGAAAGAGCGAGAGTATTTGCTTCTGTCAACAACCTATTTACCTTAACAGGTTATGAAGGATTGGATCCAGCAGTAGGTGGAAACGCAGATCTAACATTCGGTGTTGACGTAGGAAACTACCCAGTCACTAGAGGTTGGACCATGGGTCTTAATTTAAGCTTCTAAGCCAAACAAATAAATTCAAATCGAGTTATAGACACTATAATTGATTAAACAAATGAAAAATTTCAAATTAAAAATCGGTGCCCTGCTTGCATCCGGAGCGATGCTCGTAGCAGTGAGTTGTAGCCAAGAGTTTTTGGAAGTCCCGCCGGTTGGCCAATTGGCGGAAGCCCAGTTATCTAGTTTAGCTGGCCTAGATGCATCTCTGGTTGCGGCATACTCCCAAGTAAACGGACGTGGTAACAGATTAGGATCTCCATCCAACTGGGTGTGGGGTAGTATAAGAGGTGGTGAGGCCAACAAAGGCACTGACCCAGGTGACTTTACGACAATCAACCCAATTCAGCGTTTTGAAAACAACGCTGCTGGTGGTGATATTGGAGCAAAGTATGCAGTGGCTTACGAAGGTATCGCACGTGCAAATAACGTGTTGAGACTGTTGACCAAAGCTGGTACAACTGTGACTGCTGCTGATCAAGCTCGTCTTTCTGCTCAAGCAAGATTCTTGAGAGCGCATTTCTACTTTGAGCTGGCTCGTGACTACAACAAAACTCCTTATGTGGATGAGACGGTAGATTACGGTACTGGTTTAGAGAAAGTGAAAAATTATAAGGACCTATGGCCTTTCATCATTGCTGACCTGGAGTATGCGATCTCTAAGCTTCCTGCGACTCAACCTCAAGTAGGTAGAGTAAACGTTTGGGCAGCGAAGACCTACTTGGCTAAAGTGTACATGTACACAAAAGAGTTCGGGAAAGCCAAATCACTATTCGATGATGTAATCGCTAATGGTGTTACCTCAAATGGATTGAAGTACGGTTTGGTTCCTTACTACGATGACATGTTCCGTGGCAAGAACGATAACCACCAGGAATCTATCTGGGCGTATCAGTCTGCTGCTAACACAGGTTCTGTAAACAACGCAAACCCTGAGTTTGACTTGAACTTCCCTTACAACACCGGACCTTCTGGTCCAGGTAACTGCTGTGGATTCTTCCAGCCAAGCTTCACTTTTGTGAACGCATTCAGAACTAAGGATGGTCTTCCACTTTTGGATAAGTCGTACAACACGGGTGCAAACCAAGTGAAGAACGACATGGATGTAGCTTCTGGCGCATCCTTTACTCCGGATGCTGGCGAACTTGACCCTCGTTTGGATCATACGGTAGGTCGTAGAGGTATTCCTTATTTGGATTGGATGGATCACCCAGGTCAGGCTTGGATTCGTAATCAGCCAAATGCAGGTCCTTACTCTCCTAAGAAGTATGTATATGCTAAGTCCGAGTCTGGAACTTTCCAGGATAACTCTTCTTGGACTCCAGGTTATACTGGTATCAATTTTATGATCATGCGCTTTGCAGACGTGCTATTGCTAGCCGCTGAAGCTGAAATCGAAGTGGGTAGCTTGGAAAAAGCACGTGAGTATGTGAACAGAGTTAGAACTAGAGCGATCAATTCTCAATTGAAGAGAAGCAATGGAACTCCTGCTGCTAACTATAAGATCAGCACCTACTCGGCTGCATGGACAAGTAAGGATGATGCTAGAGTGGCTACACGTCATGAGCGTCTTCTGGAATTGGGTATGGAAGGTCACCGTTTCTATGATCTTCAGCGTTGGGGAACTGCCCAAGCTGAATTGGACTTCTACTTTGCTTACGATGGATTGAAGCTTTCTTCTGCCCTAGGTGGAGCTAGATATTCCGATAAGTTCAAATGGGTTCCAATCCCTCAAGATCAAATTGACCTAGTTGGAAAAGAAATCTTGATTCAAAATACAGGTTTCTAATTCTTTAGTTTAATCCGAATGGAAAGGGAAGGTCTTTTGGCCTTCCCTTTTTTTTGTTGCTAATGTTTTAAGCGAGGCCCGGATTTTAACCGGGCCGTTCGCCTAAATCTTAGGGAAGATTTACACCCTTGTGGAATCGGAGGGACTCGAACCCTCGTCCAAACCTAGAGAACTGCTGCTTTCTACACGTTTAGATTTGATTAATTTTCGATGTCAGATAGGTTCAGATCAGACCTTACCTAACACTTATCCTCTGGATACTACTGAACCGTTAGAGAAATCGGATTCAGCGACTCTGCATGTCGACGCTCAGAATCCCCCGTCGGCAGAGTTTAGACAGGGCTGAACGATGGCAATTGGTTAGTCTATCAGACTAAGCAGCCATGGCATACGAAGTATTGCCAGCTATAATTTGAAGGTTTTTTTAACAGGAAATGCCTACAACTCCCGACGTGCTTACAACCGGACTACATAAGCTGTCAAAACCGGTCGATCCCAAATAGAAAGACGAAGATACAAAATTACACCGGCAATGCCGTTGTTTGTTTTATTTCATCCATCACAAATAAGGAGCTAATGTGAGCAATAGAGGGTAAAACCGCCAGTTTTTGTTGGTAAAATTGATTATAACTTTCAACATCAGCACTTACCACATTTAAATAGTAGTCAAAGTTTCCAGAAACCAAATGACACGAAGTTACCTCAGGGAAGTTTAGGATGGCTGCTTCGAATTCGCGAAAGTTCTTCCGGTTTTGTTTCTCCAATGTCACCTGGCAATGCACTAAAAGTCCTAGGTTTAATTTCTTTCTATTTAAAAGTGCAGCATATCCTTGAATGTAGCCCTCAGACTCCATACGTTTTATTCGGTCGTGTGTAGGGCTCAATGACAAGTTTACTTGCTCGGAAATTTCTTTGAGGGTTTTTTGGCTGTCATTTTGAATGATTCGTAAGATCTTGTGATCTAATTCATCGAGGTTCGCGCTTTTTGCCATAATCTTTTCGGTTTTCAACCTTGTTAAGGAGTGGTATTGTGATTATTTTCTGTTATTTGTCCAAATTAAAGAAATAATTACTTATCTATTTGAATTAAGCAAAATATTTTAGTTCATATTCTATATTTGTAGTGTATTATACTTCATCAAAGGTAGAGGCCAGCGGATTTTTTTCGGTGGCCTTTCTTTTTTAAACCATAGGTTATGATCATAGGTGTCCCTAAAGAAATTAAAATTCAGGAGTTTCGGGTAGGCTTAACTCCGGCAGGTGTTCAAGGTTTAACGGCCAATGGACATCAAGTATATGTGCAAGCTAGTGCTGGCGAAGGCTCTGGTTTATCGGATGCGCAATATGTTGCCTCTGGTGCTCAAATCTTAGCAACCGCCGCAGAAGTGTATGCCATTGCGGATATGATTGTGAAGGTGAAAGAACCTTTAGATGCTGAATTTCCCCTCATAAAAAAGAATCAAATACTTTTTACCTATTTCCATTTCGCTGCCTCTCGTGAATTAACCTCAGCGATGCTAAGTTCTGGTGCGGTTTGTATTGCCTATGAAACAGTGGAATTAGCGGATCGAAGTCTGCCTTTGTTGACTCCAATGTCCGAGGTGGCCGGTCGAATGGCGATTCAGGTGGGTGCATTTTATTTAGGTAAACCACAAGGTGGGAAAGGAAAGTTATTAGGAGGAGTTCCAGGTGTTAAACCGGCGAATGTATTAGTTTTAGGAGGTGGTGTGGTTGGAATGCAAGCTGCGAAAATGGCAGCAGGTCTAGGTGCTAACGTAACCATTATGGATACTAATTTAGCGCGACTTCGCTATTTGGGTGAAGTAATGCCAGCTAATGTCTCTACCCAGTTTTCTACTTCTTATGCTATTCAAGAAGCATTGCCTACGGTAGACTTAGTGGTAGGTGCCGTTTTATTACATGGGGCCAAAGCTCCTCATTTAATCAAACGAGATGACCTTAAGAAAATGGCTCCGGGTACTGTTTTAGTGGATGTGGCAGTGGATCAAGGAGGATGTATCGAAACATGTAAACCTACCACCCACGAGAATCCTATTTATGAAATTGATGGTATTGTTCACTATTGTGTGGCTAATATGCCAGGTGCTGTTCCTCAGACTTCTACCATGGCCTTAACTCAAGCGACATTGCCTTATGTGCATCTATTAGCTAATCTGGGTTGGACAGAAGCTTGTATCCAAAATGAAGCCTTAAATAAGGGGTTGACGATTTATGATGGGAAATTATTCCATCCGGGTGTTGCGGCTACCTTCAATTTATAAAGGGAAAAACCGTTCGTGAAAATTGACCAAGAATATCTCGTGTGTGGCTCTGGTAATTGCCGTGTATAGCCATCGCAGGTATTCTGGGTCGATTTGTTCTTCTTTTAAATACCCTTGATCTACAAAAACGGCGGACCATTGTCCACCCTGAGACTTATGAACCGTTAAAGCATAGGCGAATTTCACTTGTAAGGCATTTAAATAGGGATCTTTTCGAATGGCTTCTGTACGTTCTTTTTTCTTAGGAATGTGGGCGTAATCCTCGCAAACAGAGTCGTATAGTTTTTTATTTGCCTCTTTTCCTAAAGCGGATTCCGAAGAATGTAATGTTTCTAAGAGTATTTTCGCCTCAATGGTTGGATGGTCTTCATAATCGCAAAGGCGCAAAGACACGTCAAGGAATCGCTGTCCGTGCATCTCTTCTTCGCGTTTGATTTTCATAACCTCTACGAAATCTCCATTGGCTAGAAATCCAGCAGGAGAATCCTCCTCCAACCAGTGGTAATTATTACGAACAATCATCAATAAATCGCCACTTGAAATCTCATCTTCTTGATATAAAATTGTTCTTCGGACGAACTCATTCAATTGAACGGCACTTTTATTCGATCTGGTGAGTAAAATCGTTTCTTCTTTCCCAAACTTCTTATATGCATAATGCATCCCATCCTCCATCTTTTCTCCCGTCATGCGGAAGATATCTTTGAAAGATTTGGTATTGAATTGAATAGCTGTTGAATTGGCTAATAGCAATTGTCTTAAGGCGGTCGCATTGTACAAAATTCCAGAGTCGAGGTCTTGACGCATGACATCTGTTAACTCATGGTCGAGCACCTCCATGTGGAATTCAGATGAAATATAATCTCTAGAAAGGGCAGGAGAGAGGCTTTTACCTACCGGAGGCAATTGGGCCGTATCCCCTACGAAAATTAATTTGTTACCCGTATGTCCATTTTCTGGATTCGTAAATACGTATTCGATTAAATCGGTTAACAGGCTATTTGTCCCAAAATCTGATTCATCCGTAATCATCGATGCCTCATCCACGATAAAGACCGTATTGGTGGCATAATTATTCATACGCTGAAAACTCAAAGCGCCAGAATTAGGATTACTAACCTGTCGGTAAATCTTTTTGTGAATGGTGCTCGCTTTCTTCTTGGCATAATTAGCCATCACCTTTGCGGCACGGCCCGTAGGGGCTATTAATTGGGTTTTATAACCAAAGGCAGGTAAAATCTTAATCAAGGTGGAAATAACGGTTGTCTTTCCCGTTCCAGCATACCCTTTGATGATAAAGGTTAAGGGAGCCCATTCGTCTTTATTGAGCACAAAAGAACTCAGTTTTTGAAACAAAGACGCCTGTGAGGGTGTAGGTTCAAAAGGGAACTTTTGGTGCAATAAAAAGCTTGGACTTTTATCCGTCGACATACCTCTTTTAGTCCATTAGAATCTAGGCAATATAGGACGGCGCTAAACTCAATAATTTAGTAATACCTGCTGGATTTTGTCCACCTGCCGTAGCTAAGAAGGGTTGTCCACCTCCGCCACCCTGCACCTCTTTCGCTAATTCACGAATGATTTTGCCCGCATCTAATCCTTTGGTTTCAACTAAGCCCTTAGAAATCGAGATCGCTAAACTAGCTTTTCCCTCAATTTCAGCCGCTAAAAGCACGAACAAATTTTCTTGATTCTCTTGTAAATCAAAGGCTAAATTCTTCAATGCATCTGCCGTAGGAGCAGAAACCTGCTTAATAATTGAATGGACAGGGCCAGTCACGATTTCCTTTAAAAGACTATTTTTTAGTCCTGAGACTTCTTTTTGTTGGTAAGCAGCGACCGTTTTTTGAAGGGCGGAGTTACTCTCAATTAAGTTAGCCACCGCTTTTGCAAGATCTTTAGGCGCTTTCAACAAGTCGTTGATTTCGCTTAATATAGCCTCTTGCTCACTGAGTAATTCATACGCCTTTTGAGACGTAATAGCTTCGATACGGCGAACGCCCGTAGCCACAGAACTCTCTGAGGTGATTTTGAATAGGCCGATTTCACCTGTAGATGGAACGTGAGTACCACCGCAAAGTTCTACGGAGAAGTTCTTATCAAACGTGATCACCCGAACAAAGTCTCCGTATTTCTCGCCAAATAAGGCCATCGCCCCTTTGTCTTTTGCTTCTGCAATCGGAACATTACGCTCTTCTAATAAGGGAATGTTCTCCGCGATTTTTGCATTCACAATCTGCTCGATTTGCTTTATCTCTTCGTCTGTCACTTTTTGGAAGTGAGAGAAGTCAAAACGCAATAAATCTTCATTCACTAAACTACCTTTCTGCGCCACGTGCTTTCCCAATACTTCTTGTAAAGCCGCTTGCATTAAGTGCGTAGAACTGTGGTGATGTGTAATCGCACGACGTCGAAGGATCGCAATGCTCGCCTTCACTGGTTCGCTAGCTAATGCCTCAATACGTGCATCTGAAAGGATATGTACAATCAAATCGTTCTCCTTCTTCGTATCAATAACTGCAAGAGAAATACCTGATTTGCCAAATTCTAAAACACCAGAATCACCCACTTGTCCACCGGATTCTGCATAGAAAGGCGTCGTTTCTAATACGACTTTGTATTGAATTCCTGCCTTATTTTGAATCTTTTGGTATTTTAAAACTTGCGTTTCTGTCTCATTCGAATCATATCCGATGAAGCTCACTTCGTCGCCTTCATTCGCGATTACCCAATCCTCAGCACTTGCTCCTGCATCTTTGCGAGAACGCTCTTTTTGTGCTTTAAGCGCAGCGTTAAATCCTGGCTCATCAATGTCTAAACCTTTCTCGCGAGCAATGAGCGCTGTTAAATCGATTGGGAAACCGTATGTATCATTTAATTCAAACACATCGTCTCCCGATAAGACTTTACCCGAACAATCCTCCATTAACTTATCTAAACGTACTAATCCGGACGACAAAGTACGTAAGAAGGAAACTTCCTCTTCGTAAATTACTTTAGCTACGAAGGCTTCTTGTGAGATTAATTCATCGAAAACTCCTTTGAATTGTTGTGCTAATCCAGGGATTAATAAGTGCAAGAAGGGCTCTTTGAAATCCAAATACGTATACCCGTAACGCACCGCGCGACGTAAAATACGGCGAATCACATAACCTGCTTTGTTGTTAGACGGCAACTGGCCATCGGCAATACAAAACGCAATGGCACGAATGTGGTCAGAGATAACGCGCATCGCGATATCTGCCCATTTCTCCTCGCCGTATTTCTTACCACTTTTAGCAGCGATATATTGAATCGTGCCTTGGAATACATCGGTATCGTAGTTCGATTGCTTTCCTTGAATCGCCATACACAGACGCTCAAAGCCCATACCCGTATCTACGTGCTTATTAGGAAGTGGTACTAGAGAACCATCTGCCATACGCTCAAACTGCATAAATACGTTATTCCAAATCTCTACCACTTGTGGATGATCCGCATTCACTAAACTTTTACCAGGAATCGAATCTACTTCGTCTTGATTTCTTAAGTCAATGTGGATTTCAGAACAAGGTCCACATGGCCCTGTTTCTCCCATTTCCCAAAAATTATCCTTTTTATTACCGTAAATAATGCGATCCTCGCCCACAATCGCCTTCCAAATATCAAATGCCTCTTGATCGAAAGGAACTCCGTCTTTTTTATCTCCCTCAAAAACCGATACATAGATACGGTCCTTAGGTAGTTTAAATACCTCTGTTAATAATTCCCAAGACCAGGTTAAAGCCTCTTGTTTAAAATAATCGCCAAAAGACCAGTTCCCTAACATCTCAAACATCGTATGGTGGTAGGTGTCAAAACCCACATCCTCTAAGTCATTGTGCTTTCCTGAAACGCGAAGGCATTTTTGCGTATCCGCGATTCTTTTCGAGGGCGGCGTACCGTTTCCTAGAAAAAAATCTTTGAATTGAGCCATACCTGAATTGTTAAACAATAGGGTAGGATCATTTTTTGCCACCAAAGGAGCTGAAGGGACAATTAAGTGGCCTTTTGATTGAAAGAAATCCAGAAATTGTTGACGTATCTCAGAAGAGGTCATGCGTTTTATTGTA
This sequence comes from Cytophagaceae bacterium, assembly GCA_947494535.1. Lineage (GTDB taxonomy): Bacteria > Bacteroidota > Bacteroidia > Cytophagales > Spirosomataceae > Aquirufa. The sequence continues at coordinate 22,612 of CANLVU010000014.1, read as the reverse complement.
AAATGAAAGGAACCTTTGTAGTTTTACTTAGGCTCAGTAAAATGGAAAACAAAATTAAGTCTATTTTTTGAAGAAGCCCATTATGGGTTTAAAATTATTGATGGAATTAAGCAAGCAATATTATTCAATTTCGGAGGTAGCAGCCATTTTCAAGGTGAATACCTCTAAGATTCGCTATTGGGAGACTCAATTTCCTCATTTATCACCTAAACGGGCTGGTTCTGGTATTCGTAAATATACCCCAGCAGACATCGAAAAAATCAAGGTCTTGGTCAGTTTGATCGACGAAAGAGGCTTGACAATCGAAGGTGCAAAGCAAGCATTAAATTTTCAAGGAAAAGAAAAAAATCCACACCAAAACATCATTAATCAACTAACTGATATTCGTGATTTTTTACAAGGGATGAAGGCCGATTTAGACATGGAATAAGCGTAGGTTTCGGAAAATTACTCCGATGAAAACCACTTACCCTTTAATTGTATACCAAATCGCCTTGACTTACCTCCCTAAAGTAGGGCCCGTTAAAGGCAAAGAGTTAGCCTCCCTGTATCCGTATTTATCCGACATCTTCAGATTAGCTTCCTATCAATCCTATGCTGCAGAAGCCTTGCGGGAAGCAGAAAAGACGGTGCAAATTTGTGCAGAGGATCAAATTCAAATCCTTTATTTCGAAGATCCTGACTATCCCCAGCGAATCAAAGAGCTATACGACGCTCCATTAATTCTCTTTAAAAAAGGCCAGGCTGATCTAAATGCTCATCGGATCGTAGCCGTAGTGGGAACGCGTCATGCGAGTGATGTGGGCAAAAAGGTAACCGAGGAACTCGTTCAATCTTCGATAAAAGATGAAGTTATACTTGTAAGTGGATTTGCACGAGGAATTGATATTGCACTACATAAAGCCTGCCTGAAGTTTGATGTTCCTACCATAGCCGTTTTAGCCGGCGGTTTTAGGCATCTCTACCCCCAGGAGAATTCGATGTATGTGGAACAGATTTTAGCCAATGGTGCATTGCTATCTGAATATGCTCCACATATTCCCCCAGCCTCTTATCATTTCCCTGTTCGAAACAGAATTATTGCAGGACTTTCGGATGCGACGGTGGTTGTAGAAGCAGCTGAAAAAGGAGGGGCACTCATTACGGCAGATTACGCGCTTAATTATAATCGAACTGTTTTCGCCGTTCCTGGCAGTTTAAATAGACCTTTTTCTAGAGGGTGTAATCTGTTGATTCGTAATCTTAAAGCCACGATTTATACTTCGTGGGATGATTTTATGCAAGAATTGAATTGGGAGCAAGCAAAAGATAGGCTGGCCTTACACCCTGAGTTAAGTCAAAAACTGTTTACTTTGAATGAAACGACGATCATTTCTCTTTTACATCGAGAAGGCCAACTATCTTCTAACTTTCTTTTACAGCGTTCTGAAATTCCACAGGATGAGTTAGCCCTTATTCTGTTGAATTTAGAATTAAAAGGGATGATACAATCGACGGATGGCGATGGATATATGTTGTTCTAATTATTTTCTCCAAGTGCTGGGAGAAACCCTCCAGTCTTGTAAGGTCATTAATTGGGTTTCTGTTACATAATCCAATTGAACGGCTTCTTCAATTAAGGCATTGTAGTTGCTCAAGGTATACAAGGGGATGTTCGCATTTTTGAAATTTTCATCTGCAAGTTCGAATCCATAAGTAAAGATGGCCACCATGCCTAATACTTCTACACCGGCTTCTTTCAATGCTTCTGCTGCTTTTAAAGAGCTTCCACCTGTTGATATCAGGTCCTCAATGAGAACCACTTTTTGACCTTTTTCTACTTTACCTTCGATTTGATTTCCCATTCCGTGTTTTTTCGGTTCAGGACGTACATAGCAAAACGGTAAGTCTAGAAAATCAGCTACTAATGCTCCTTGGGCGATACCAGCAGTTGCCACTCCTGCAATGATGTCTGCTTGTGGAAAATACGCTTTAACCGCTGCTGATAGACAATTTTTAATGTAGGTCCGCACTTCTGGAAAAGATAAAGAGACACGGTTATCGCAATAGATAGGAGAATTCCAGCCTGAAGCCCAAGTAAACGGTTGATCCGGTCGTAATTGAATCGCTTGGATCTTTAAAAGGTATTGGGCAACTTCTTGTGGAATTGTCAAATTTTGCATGAGGGTCGTTTCTAAATTTATATCTACAAAAATAATTTATTCAGTTTATCTTTCACTATTTAATTCTAATTTTGCCTCACAAAATTCAAAAGATGGTAATTTTTATTGATGATCGACCGATCAGAATCGTGAAGAAGAAGGAGTTGGGAGAAATGCCATCTAAAGAGGATTTCGATTTAGTCCTAGACGCTAGATTGTCTCCGCTTAAAGTGGAAAATTTTAGCGGTCATACCTGTATCATTAATGCCAGTGCGGAGCAAGTAGAGAAGATTCTGATGAATTTACACGCTAAATCTGGTATTCATTTTCACGCCCTTTACCTCGTTGTGGAGGACCGCAAGCTGTTTAAGCAGAGGATAGTAAAGTTGTATCAGCTAGTGGAAGCAGCTGGTGGCGTTGTCGTTAATCAGGAAAGTGACGTTTTGTGGATGTATCGTTTAGGTAAGTGGGATTTGCCTAAAGGGAAGTTGGAGAAGAATGAGAATTTCGAAACGGCAGCTGTAAGAGAGGTAGAGGAGGAATGTAATGTGAAGGCCGAATTAGGAAATAAAATTTGTACGACTTACCATACCTATACGCACAAGAATAAACTGGTGTTGAAAAAAACGCGTTGGTATGCGATGAAGACAACCTTTACGGGGAAGTTAATTCCGCAAACAGAAGAGGGAATTGAAAAAGTTGAATGGATGAGCGAGAAAAAGCAAATTCAGGCTTTAACAAATACCTATTCATCGATTCGATACGTGATTGAGAAATTCAAGAAATCAATCTAACGGATAAGGCAAATATTGATCCACTGGACTTCCATAGCGATGCAAATCCCGGATAATGGTGGAACTGATGGGTGCTAAATGAGGTGAAGTAATTAAAAATACCGTCTCTAATTCATTGTGAATGTGTCTGTTCACTTGTGAGATGGAGTTTTCATACTCGAAGTCCGTCGTATTTCGCAATCCTCTGATGATAAATTTAGCCCCATATTCGTGTGCGACATTGGCAGTTAAATTTTGGTAGGTTACCACACTCACTGGTTTTCCTTCAAAAGTATTGCGAATGTATTCTTCCATTTTCTCTAAAGGAAAATAACGAGATTTAGAGGAATTTTGGCCTATTCCAATGATAACTTCATCAAATAAAGCTAAAGCTCTTAGAACAATATCCTCATGACCTTTCGTAAAAGGATCGAATGAACCGGGAAAAAATGCTTTTTTAGGATTGGACATAGGGTATTTGATAGAGTTCTGAGTCAGAAATTTCCTCAGATCCAGCCACTAAATAGGGTGGATATAAGGTCCAATTTAAGGAGAATGCGTCCCGAATAGATTGCAATAAAAAGGCTAATTCGATAGGGGATTCAAAAGGATAGACGTTAGCTAATTGCAATTTATTCCCTTGGTACAAGCTCGCGAAAGCTAAGTTCCCCTGAATGAATAAGTTTAATTGCTGGTCGTTTCGGTGTAAACAGTGAGCTAAGGTGTGTGTATAGGTAATTTTTGCATTCGGAAAATGAGCAGAAATGTAGTCTTTCCAATCACTAGGCACTAGAAAAACTAAATTAGCACCCTCCTCCGATATGTTTTGCGAATGAATCTCTTTACCTACTAATGCATGTTCACCTAGTGCTTTCTCTAGAAAACCTAAGCGATAGGTAGGTGAATCATACGAATTCGGAATTAAAAGAAAATACTCGTTAGAGATTTCAACCTGAACCGATGTTATACGTGAATCCTTTTTCGGGTGAGCGAGTAATTGCTCCCGGAAATTCTCCGCGTTTAGTCGGAGATGTAAGGTTTCGGCCAAATTTGTGGGTTCCATAGTCTCTAATTCGTTTCGAAATTGCAAAAAAAATATGATAATCGGTGCCAAAATTAGTAATTTTGCACCCTATTTAATCCAGCTCCTATGTTGCAAGTATCTAATGTGTCCCTTCGTTTTGGGAAAAGAGTTCTTTTTGAAGAAGTTAATATCAAATTTACCGAAGGTAACTGTTATGGTTTAATCGGTGCTAATGGCGCTGGTAAATCAACGTTTTTAAAAATATTATCAGGAGAAATTGATTCTCAAACAGGTTCAATTTCGATGAATCCTGGTGAACGTATGTCAATTTTGAAACAAAACCACTTCGAATTTGAAGAAGTAGAGGTTTTACAAACGGTGATTATGGGAAATAAGCGCCTATATGACATCATGTTAGAGAAGGATGCGATTTACTTGAAAGAAGACTTCACAGAAGCAGATGGAAATAAAGCAGCGGATTTAGAAGCAGAATTTGCGGAATTAAATGGTTGGGAAGCTGAGTCGGAGGCGGGGTCTTTATTGAGTGGTCTAGGGATTAAGGAAGATTTACATTATACCTTATTGAAAGATTTGAATGGATCTGATAAAGTGAAAGTCCTTTTGGCTCAAGCCTTATTTGGAAATCCTGATATTCTTCTTTTAGATGAGCCTACGAATAACTTGGATATTGATTCTATTTTATGGTTAGAAGGTTATTTGATGAACTTCAAGAATACGGTAATTGTGGTTTCTCACGATCGTCACTTCTTAGATAATGTGTGTACGCACATCGCTGACTTAGATTTTGGCAAAATTCAATTATATGGGGGTACCTATACTTTCTGGTACGAATCATCACAATTAGCCGCTCGTCAACGTACGGATCAGAATAAAAAGACCGACGAAAAACGGAAGGAATTAGAAGAGTTTATTCGTCGATTCTCTGCGAACGTGGCGAAATCGAAACAAGCGACATCTCGTCAAAAAATGTTAGATAAATTGCAAGTTGATGACATCAAGCCTTCTTCGCGTAAATATCCATTCATCAATTTTAAGCCGGAGAGAGAAGCGGGTGATCAGTTATTAAGTGTGGATAAATTATCTGCTAAAACAGCAGATGGAGTGCCTTTATTCACTAACCTATCCTTCACAATTAATAAAGGGGATAAAGTAGCACTTTTAGCGAAGGATTCTTTGGCAATCACTGCCTTATTAGACATTCTGGCAGGAGAAAACACGAACTTCACGGGTGAATTCAATTGGGGAGTAACAACGACTCAGACCTATTTGCCTAATGATAATGCAAAGTATTTTGAAGATGATTCCATGAATTTAGTGGATTGGTTACGTCAATACTCGGTAGAGAAAGATGAAAGCTTCATTCGTGGATTCTTAGGCAGAATGTTATTCTCAGGAGATGAGGCCTTGAAAAAATGTACGGTCATTTCTGGAGGGGAAAAACAACGTTGTATGTTCTCACGCATGATGTTATCAGGGGCGAACGTGCTTTTATTTGACGAGCCTACTAATCACTTGGACTTGGAATCCATCACCGCTTTGAATAACGGTATGATTGAATTCCCAGGAACGATGCTTTTCACTTGCCATGACCATCAGTTGACAGACACAGTGGCGAATCGCGTCATTGAAATCGGTTCTAAAGGCCAATTAGATAAGTTAATGACTTACGATGAGTTCATTACCGATCCTACGGTAAAAGCGCAAAGAGCTGCTCTGTAAATAAGTAACAATAAAAAAGGCCAGCACGAAAGCGCTGGCCTTTTTTTATGAATCTATATCAACTTACAAGATAAATCTTGTCGATAAGAAATTCGATTGCTGATTCTCTACGATCGAATTCACGATATCTTTATTCGCTTGTGTAGCTTTAGTCGCTACGACCGTACGAATCGAGAAGGAACGTAAGGCAGCTGTTACGGATAAAGTTCCTTCAGCAGAGTCCTTACGGCCTGTGAAAGGGAAGGAATCCGGTCCACGCTGGCATTGAGCGTTAATATTCACACGGGAAACTTGATTTACCGTCTCATCAATTAATTCAGAGATTTCATTTACATCCGTACCAAAAATCGCCACTTGTTGTCCGTGAGATGACTCGTGGATATAATCAATTGGCTCATCTAAGCTTTCGAATGGAACAACGGGGACAACTGGACCAAATTGCTCTTCATGCCAAACTTTCATCTTGCTAGTTACTGGATACAATAAAGCAGGGAAGAAAATTGATTTGAAGTTCTCGCCGCCATGCTCATTCATCACGTTCGCTCCATGCAATTTCGCATCTTCAATTAATTCTGTCAAATAAGCAGGCTTGTTAGGCTCAGGAAGTGGTGTGATTTGAACACCTGGCTCCCACATCATACCTAACTTCATGGCTTCTATTTTCTTCGCTAAACCTTCATTGAACTTATCTGCTAAAGATTTATGAACAAAAATAATCTTTATGGCAGTACAACGTTGTCCATTAAATGAAAGTGATCCTAATAAACATTCATTGATAGCAGAATCTAAGTCCGCACTTTCAGTAACGATAGCTGCATTCTTCGCGTCCAAACCTAAAATGGCACGTAAGCGATTCACTTTCGGGTGCATCTTCTTTAACTTATCAGCCACCTTAGAGGATCCGATGAGCGTTAACACATCGATTTTACCTGATTCCATTAATTGAGGAATGATCGAATTTCCACGACCATAAAGTGTGTTGATAACACCTGCTGGGAAGGAATCTTTGAAAGCCTCAAGTAAAGGATAGTGTAATAAAGTTCCGTGTTTCGGTGGTTTGAATAAAACGATATTTCCCATGATCAAAGCTGGGATAAGCGTTGTAAAGGTTTCATTCAACGGGTAGTTGAAGGGTCCCATACATAGTACCACGCCTAAAGGAGAACGTCTTACCTGTCCGATAATGCCTTCTTCGATTAAGAAGGTAGAGGAAGTACGGTCGATATCTTTCAATGCACCGATGGTATCGTAAATGTATTGTACCGTACGGTCGAATTCCTTTTGAGAATCACCTAAGGATTTACCAATTTCCCACATCAATAATTTCACTACTTCATCTCGCTTTTGAATCATTTTTTGTGTGAATTTCTCCACACATTCAATTCTTTGCGAAACAGTCATAGATGGCCATTCGCCGCGACCATTGGAATAGGCTTTTACACCAGCATATAAAACTTCCATCGCATCAGCCGCATCCGTGATAGGATAGGAGCCGATTCGTTTTTGTTCAAATCCTTTGTCTGTTTTTACATAGATAGGCGACCAAACGTCTTGCGTTTTGCCTTTCCATTGACGCATCTCTCCATTGACTAAATATTCTTTTTGTTCAATGGGTTGCTTTAAATCGTATGCTTCAGGGATTTCTGCAGCTGATGGGAACAAGTTTTGTAAATTGTTTTCGGGCATTATCTTGCGTATTAATTTTTACAAATTTCTGTAATATGTACTTGTTAACTAATTGATGGAATCAAATGTTTAAATAGTACAACCTTTTTTTGGTTATTTACAATTTTAAAGGCAAGAATTGCCAGGAATTACTCCTTTTTTAATGGATATTTTCTTCGTATTTTATTGATAATGAACTTGTTTTGCTCTGTAAAACTGGCTGGATGCTGTAGCAAAAATGCCTCTGACCAACTTTGAAATAAAGCTAGTTCACCTACTGAAAAGCTAGTGGAACAGATATTTTTCTGAATCAAGTATTCGCTAAATTCCATAAGTCCAATTTCTTTTTTGTTTCAATAATAATAAAAAAGCTAATAGGGCCAGTAAGGCAGCAATTAAAAAAGGAATAGGTATCTGACTCGCCACTCCTTGGTAAACGGCTCCCGAGACATACGCGCCTAAACCGATTCCCGCTTCTAAGGCAATGTACATGGTGGCCATTGCGCGTCCCATGTGATTCTTGTCGCCTAAATCATTCGTCCAAGCAGCAAGCGTCGGTGTATTAAAGCCCCACGCAATACCATAGAGGATAGCTGAAATGATAAAAAGATAAGAATTAAGGGTGAAAACTAATAAAAACATCGATACACTAAGCATAAAGCAGCCAAAAATTAAAACGGGAATACGACCATATTTGTCAGATGCTTTAGAAAAGAAGAGGCGTATTAGAATAGATGAAATGGTATAAATTGTAAAATACAAACCTTTATTGTTCCAGCCGATGATTTTTGAGGTATCGGGAATGAGGGTAATCATAGCACCCGCGGAAAAAGAAACGAATAACATAATCCAAAAAACAGGAACGATTTTGGGCTCAAAAACATCTTTCCATCCAATTCTAAACAAAGAAAGGCTAAGTCGCGATTTCATCGCCTTTGGCAATGTTTCCTTCATTCTACTTAGTATAATTATGGAGGCCAAAGCAAAAACAGAGGAGATATAGAACATTTGGTCTATACCATACTCAGCGGCTAAGAAACTGCCAATTGCTGGCCCAATGGACATTCCCGTAGCTGTAAATATGCCTAATCCGCCTTGAGCTTCACCTCTGCGGTCTTCTGGAATAACATCCGCAACGTAGGCAGCTGTTGCCGTTGGTTTCGTACCCGTAGACATGCCATGAATGAAGCGGAGGAATAAAAATCCTTGTACTGTATGCATTAATGGATATAATCCTCCACAGATGAAGCAAACAAGGGATCCAAAAGCCATAATGGGAATTCGGCCAACATGGTCAGTCAATTTACCAGAAAAGGGACGAGAGAAACCTGCCGCAAGTGTGAATAAAGCAATCGTGTAGCCGATGTATTCTTTACCTCCTAGACTCGCTAAATAGTCCGGTAACTCCGGAATGATCATCGAGAAGCTAGCAGAAAACAGAAAGTTACTTAGGCAAAGCAAAAAGAAGGATAAAGTGTAAAGAGACGGTTTTCTTGCTGTCATTTACAGATCTTCTTCTAAAATGGTGGCAATTTCCTTCTTATTCAATCCTAATAAAAAGGCCGGTAGTAGAATTAAGTTGCAAATCATGGCCATCAATAAGGTAACAGAAACCAATATGCCTAAGGCTTGGGTTCCTTTGAAAGTAGATGCCGTAAAGATAAAGAAGCCAAAAAACAGAATCATCGCTGTGTAGAACATGGAAACCCCGGTTTTTAGAATGGTTGTTTGTACTGCTTTCTGGATGTTTTGGTTATTTTTCGCCCATTCTTCCTTGTATCTTGTTAAGAAATAGATGGTTCCATCACTCGAGATTCCAAAGGCGATGGAGAATATTAATATGGTACTTGGCTTCAAGGCTATGCCAAAATAGCCCATCAATCCAGCCGTTATAATTAATGGAATTAAGCTAGGTAGGGTAGAGATTAACACCATTTTCCAGGAACGGAATAGGAGTGCCATCAAAATACAAATCAATATAATAGCCGTAATCGTACTCTCGATCAGGTTGACTTGCAAGTATTCTGTTTGGAAGGCATAGATGACTGAATTGCCGGTCACATCGGCTTGATAACCTCGTTTATCACCTGTAGGCAGTAATTCTCCCGATTCAATGTCGGTTCTGAAAATGCTATCAATTTTAGGCTGAATTTCGTCGAATAATTGTTTCGTTCGAACGGTTCCTGCGTCCTGCATTTGGAAGCTGATACGTGTGAAACGTTTGTCTTTATCGATGAAACCAGCAAATAGGTTGTTATTTTTGCCATCAAGGCTTGATTGGAAGTCCTTTAGTTTAGCTAATTCGTCGATTCCTGGCAAGGTAAAATACTTCGGATCCCCACCACGATACACCTGGTATAGGTATTTGGTGGCGGTTAAAATAGAAAGTCCTTGGGTGAATTCGGGGTATTTAGCAATTAACTTCTCGGTTCTTTTTATTTTGGCCAAAAGCTCTGGCGTTAATGCTCTCCCTTTTTCAAACGCATCGATATTTACTTCAAATGGCATTACGCCCTTAAATCGATCTTCTACAAACTTTAAATCGGTATAGATGGCATTATCGCGAGGTAAATCATCGACGATATAACCCACTGCCTGAATTTTACTCAATCCATAGAAAGAGATAACTAACACGATCGAAATGAAAGTATAAATAAATTTCCGGTGGTGCAGTACCCAAATATCCACCCTGTTTAAGAATTTATTCACTCTCACCGACTCAAAATGCGCTAAATCTTTCTGCTGAGGAGGAGCCAAGAAACTAAAGAAAATAGGAATCAATACCAGCGAAACGAAGAAGGTGATCATTACGTTCAACGCGGCCACAATTCCAAACTCGACTAATAAAGCCGAACCCGTAAAGGCAAATACGCCAAATCCAATCGAAGTCGTTAAGTTAGCTAAAAACAAGGTCCTGCCAATTTTAGAGGCACTTTCGATTAAGGATTCTTCCTTTGACTTCCCTGCTAAATAGGTTTCATGGTACTTATTTAATAGAAAAATTACGTTTGGAATGCCGATGACTACTATGAGTGGAGGGATTAACCCAGAAAGTAAGGTAATCTTAAATCCAAAGAAAACAATCGTCGCTAATGAGGCCAAAATACCTACTAGGACCACAATATTGGCAAAGAAAACTACCTGTAGCGATCGAAAGAAGAACAACAAAATAAGCGAAGTCACTAAGATGGCCAAGCCTAAGAACAAGCTTAATTCTTTCGTAACCTGCGACGTATATTCCGTACGAATAAATGGCATGCCCGTCATATGTACCGTATGCTTCATTTTCGCTTGGTATTGTTCGCCTAAAGCTTTGATGTTTTTTACCAAAGTGATGCGTCCCTTGTCGTTAATGACTTTTTGGTCCAACGTAATCAACAGTAAATGCGTTTTCAAATCTTCCGTGTAAAGGAAGTTTTTGTAGATGGGTAAATGGTCTAATTTGGATTTAAATTCGGCTAGATTGCTTTCATTTAGGGCCAATGAAGAATCCAACAGCATTCTTGTCTTGAACTTCTTCTCCGTCGAATCGATGTATAATTCAGGAATTGTAGCAAGAGAAAGAACATTTTTAATTCCAGCTTGCTTCTTGACCTCGTTGCTCAAATCACGCCAAGCTTTAAATTCAGCAGGACTAAAAATTTGTGGATTTTCGACTGCAATCACCATCACCGCCCCATCCTCGCCGTATTTCTTTTTAAATCCTTCATAGAGTTGAAAGCGCTCATCGGAGGCCGGAAGAATCTTGGCGAGTTCGTAGCTGAGTTGGATTTGGCTTGCTTTAAATCCTAATCCAATGGTTAGTACCAATATAAATCCTAGTAAAGGGAATTTATACTGAAGGATACTTTTACCAATCCAATTCCAAGCGTTTTTCATAGTTTATTGCATTAAGACCTCCGCTAATACCAAATCTTCTGGCGTAGTGATTTTGATATTTTTATAAGATCCTTCTACTAGGTTAATTTGTATGCCTAAAGCTTCTACCACTCGGGCATCATCCGTAAAATCATCCGAATACTTCTGTTTAAAGGCTTCTTTTAGATCTGTAACAGAGAAGATTTGGGGTGTTTGTATCAAACGTATTGTCTCCCTGTTCAGGTGTTCGAAACGTTCTTTTTCAGCGGAATAATAACGAACAGAATCTTTTGAAGCTACCGCAAGTACAGCATTTCCTTTTTCCACAGCTGCTTGAAAGCTTGTGCTGATCAAAGCTGGATCAATCAAGGGGCGCACACCATCGTGAATAGCTACCATTCCTTCTTCTTTCAGTGTTTGAATCGCATTTTGACTACTATGGAACCGGGAGTTGCCTCCAGCGACTAAACGGTGCGGAATGGGAGGTAGGTCTGAAATCAGTGATCTCCAGGCAGTAAATTGATCCGCTGGTAAAACTATTATTAATTCAGTGGAAGAATCTGCCAGATAAAAGGCCCTTAGGGTATGATATAAAATGGGTTTGCCTTGCAAAAGCAAAAATTGTTTAGGGACCGCACTTTGCATACGCTGGCCGGAGCCCCCTGCGACAATAATGGCATATTTTTTCAAAGCAAACCCGATTAATTCAATTAGATAATTAACATCACATCACCATACGAGAAGAAACGGTATTTCTCCTTGATCGCTTGCTTGTACGCTTCCGTTATTAAATCATGACCACCAAATGCCGATGCCATCATTAATAAGATCGACTCAGGTAGGTGGAAATTCGTTAATAAGGCCGTAGGGATTTTAAATTCGTATGGAGGGAAGATGAATTTATCTGTCCAGCTATTAATTGGTTTTAAGTGACCACTCGCTGATACAGATGATTCTAAAGCCTTCATTACGGTGGTTCCTATGGCTAAAACTTGTTTTTTATTGTCGATAGCCTCGTTCACAAAACCACAAGTTGATTCACTGATCATAAAGTGCTCTGAATCTGTTTTGTGTTTAGTCAAATCCTCTACATCGACCTGGCGGAAAGTTCCTAAACCTACGTGTAACGTAATAGGAGTGAACTGAGCGCCATTTAATTCCATACGCTTCATGATTATCTTCGAGAAGTGTAATCCGGCGGTAGGAGCTGCTACAGCACCTACGTGCTCTGCATAAATGGTTTGGAAACGCTCGCGATCATCTTCTGTCGCCGCTCTTTTGAAACGAATCTCATCAGGAAGTGGCGTTTCGCCTAATTCGTGGATCGTTTGCATTAAGGCTTCGTGATCGCCATCATAAAGGAAACGAATGGTACGTCCACGAGAGGTTGTATTATCGATTACCTCTGCTACTAGGTCAGAATCGCCAAAATATAATTTATTCCCTACACGGATTTTACGTGCAGGATCTACTAATACGTCCCAAAGACGGTGTTCTCTATTTAATTCTCTTAATAAAAACACCTCGATTTGAGCACCTGTTTTTTCCTTATTGCCATAAAGACGAGCAGGAAAAACCTTGGTATTATTTGTAACTAAGACATCACCTTCGCCAAAATAGTCAATGATATCAGTGAATTTCTTATGCTCAATCGTCTTATTCTTACGATTAACCACCATCATACGCGCATCTTCGCGATTCTCTGTAGGGTTAAGAGCAATTAAGTTTTGGGGTAAATCAAATCTGAATTCAGATAATTTCATTCTCAGAGGGGTTGAATTTTTATAATCTGCAAATATACCATATTGAAGGGGGGCTTGTCAAGGTAAATTTTTGAAACAATCTAGAATCTGTGTAGTTTACCCCTTTAAGATACATAGAGGATGAAAAAAGTTTCCATATTTTGGTTTAGGCGTGATTTGAGGATTGAAGACAATCATGGATTATTCCAAGCTTTATCCGCTTCAGAGCCCGTTCTTCCTCTCTTTATTTTTGATACGAACATTCTGGATCGCCTTCCCTCTAAAATGGATGGTCGGGTGGAGTTTATTCATCAATCGATTTCGAGTATCAATAAGGCTATTGGAGGGCATTTGTGTGTTAAAAAGGGTAATCCCCTCGCTATATTCAAAGAATTATTGACTGAATGGGATGTCGTTCGCATTTATACAAACCACGATTATGAGCGCTATGGGGTAGATCGTGATGCTTCAATCAGTTTATTAGCTAAAGAAAAAGGGGTAGAGTTTCGAACCTATAAGGATCAGGTCGTTTTTGAGAAGGACGAAGTTTTATCTGGTGCGGGTACGCCTTACACTGTTTTTACGCCTTATTCTCGTAAGTGGAAGGCCTTGTTAGCGGACATTGTTTTACCTAATTTTCCTTCATCGGCTAGTACAAATTATGTTTCTGAGACATTTATCCTACCATCCTTAGCCGACATTGGTTTTCAGTCTTCCGGTTTACTCTTCCCTAAGGCCATTGTGGCGGATGAGTTGATTAAATCCTACGCTCAGGACCGTGATTTTCCTGCCAAACCAGGTACTTCAAGACTGTCGGTGCATCTGCGATTTGGTACACTATCTATTCGTTCTCTCGTTCGCCAAGCTGTAGGCAAGTCAGAAGTGTGGTTAAATGAGTTGATATGGCGTGATTTTTACTTCAACATCGTGCATCATTTTCCTCATGTAGGTGAGGGGCATTCTTTTAGAAAGGAATATGATCGGATGAAGTGGCGCAATAATGAGGAAGAATTCAAAGCCTGGTGCGATGGTAAGACAGGATATCCAATTGTGGATGCCGGGATGCGAGAATTGAATGCTACTGGATTTATGCACAATCGGGTACGTATGGTGGTAGCTAGTTTTTTAGTCAAGCACTTATTGATTGATTGGCGCTGGGGAGAAGCCTATTTTGCTGCCAAACTATTAGATTTTGATTTTGCTGCAAACAATGGTGGCTGGCAATGGGCAGCAGGTTCTGGATGTGATGCGGCTCCTTATTTCCGCGTTTTCAATCCGACATTGCAAACACAAAAATTTGATCAGTCTTTGGCCTACATCAAAAAATGGGTGCCTGAATTACAAGAATTGACTTATCCTGCACCTATTGTAAACCACGAATTTGCCCGTGCTAGAGTATTAGCGGCCTACAAAGAGGCTTTAGGAAAATAGATTTTCTTCCCTAAAATGCTGTAATCGATTAGATCAATACTCAAGTAGCCGATTTTTAAATTGACTTGAATTTTCAAAGGCACTTGGTATTCATCGTCACTTATCCAAAGTCGAATGGCATCCTCTTCTTTGAATAGATTGTTTCTAGGTAATAGAATGTTTGTTTTTATACTTGGTTTTTTCCCCGCTTCCGTTTCGATGATTTCCTTAGATTTTACGACAAGTACTATTTCATAAATTTTGCTATCTACTAAAACCTGTGCTGACCAGCGTGAACCTGGTTTTTTGTCAGAAACGGGTTTACTGCGCAAAAAATAATAAGCGGAAATCAGGTCCAAAAGATCTTTTGGTCCTGCCATTGTTGTCGTAACTGGCTTATTTTGTGGGGACGTGATACGAGCAAATCCTTTGTCCATTTGATAGAGCACCGTTTCCTCTTTTCTATAGCGTCCTTCTTTTTTACGCATTTCCGTTTTGACTGGTAATAAGGTTTGGGTATCGATTAAAGCTGACCAGTAATCATGTAAAGGGCTAAACAATTCGAGTACGCCAGTCGTTTTTCCCTCTATTTCTACTTTTCGTACGGTTTGATCTCCCAGTGTGCTAATTCCAGGGCTACTTTTTATGGTAGCTTCCGCAGCATTTATGAAACCTAGGTGAATGCGGTATTTTAAATTTTCTCCTGCTATTAGTGCATTATTTTCCTGAGCAGAAAGGCTCCAGAAAGAACATAAGAATAGAAAAATAACAAGAGTCTGATTTTTCATGCCAAAGCATAATTTATTATCAATTGTTTGTATAAAAAATTAGAGGCAATTTTCTATTTTTGTATAGGCCAAACGATAAAACAAATATACTCGATTGCCCCTTAAATTTTTAGAAAAAAAACGAAAATGGCGAAACAAGCTAGTGATGCGCAAGGCCTGGCGGCTGAAAAGTTAAAAGCTTTACAAACTACCTTAGAGAAATTAGATAAAGCATACGGAAAAGGAACCGTCATGCGTTTATCTGATAGTAAAGTGATGGATGTTCCTGTTATTTCAACAGGGTCTTTAGGATTAGACTTAGCCTTAGGTATAGGTGGAGTTCCTAGGGGACGTGTGGTGGAGATTTATGGTCCTGAGTCTTCGGGTAAAACAACCTTAACTTTGCACATGATTGCTGAAGCTCAGAAAGCGGGTGGTTTAGCTGCCTTTGTGGATGCTGAGCATGCTTTTGATCGTGCCTATGCGGAAAAATTAGGGATTGATTGCGAAAATTTATTAATCTCACAACCAGATAATGGGGAGCAGGCTCTTGAAATTGCAGAGCACTTGATTTCATCTGGCGCTATTGATATTATTGTCATTGACTCAGTGGCTGCTTTAGTTCCTAAAGCGGAGATTGAAGGGGAGATGGGGGATTCTAAAATGGGTCTTCAAGCTCGTTTGATGTCGCAAGCCTTACGTAAATTGACGGGTACGATCAATAAGACAGGCTGTTGCTGCGTATTTATTAATCAGTTACGTGATAAGATTGGTGTCATGTTCGGTTCTCCTGAAACAACAACAGGTGGAAATGCGTTGAAATTTTATGCATCCGTACGTTTAGATATTCGACGTGCTGGTCAAATCAAGGAGAGTGCTGATTCAATTACGGGTAACAGAACTCGCGTTAAAGTGGTAAAAAATAAATTAGCACCTCCTTTCAAAGTCGTTGAATTCGACATCATGTATGGGGAAGGCATTTCTAAAGCAGGCGAAATCCTTGATTTAGGTGTTGACTTAGAGGTAATAGATAAGTCAGGCTCTTGGTTCTCTTATAATGGAAATCGTTTAGGTCAAGGTCGCGACGCGGTTAAAGACTTAATCAAGGACAATCCAGAATTAATGGATGAATTAGAAGCAAAAATTAAAGCAAAGGTAAAAGTGGATGATAGTCCTTTACTCGATAAAGAGGTTATTTCAGAATAGTATCTGATAGATATAAAAAAGAGGCAAAAATTAATTTTTGCCTCTTTTTTATTAAACACCCTTTAGATTAAATCGGGTAAATAAATTGCGTATTGTTTTTTCGACGGTTTTGTCAGTTTCCATTGCCTCCGAAACCGCTTGAACTGCATGAATGACAGTACTGTGATCTCTTCCGCCAAAATGGTAGCCTATCGACTTTAGTGGCAGATTAGTTAGTTCTTTTAACATATACATGGCAATTTGGCGCGGGAACACATTTTCCTTTTTACGGCATTTGCCTCTTAAAGTGTCTAAATCCACATCGAAATGATTGGTAACCACATCTAAGATACTCTCTACGCTTAATTCCTTCTCCTGTTCATTTACTATGCTCTTTAAAGTAGACTTAGCTAATTCTAAATCGATCTCTTTACGAGTTAATGAAGCTTGTGCCATTAGGGAGATAATTACACCCTCTAATTCACGAACGTTAGTTTGAATCGAATGAGCTAGGTATTCTAACACATCAAAGTCAATTTGTATACCATCTTCCTGCAATTTCTTTTGAATAATCGCAATTCTGGTTTCAAAATCTGGTTGTTGAAGATCCGCTGTTAATCCCCACTTAAAGCGAGATAAGAGACGATCTTCCATTCCCGCTAAATCCCTTGGTGCTCGGTCTGAAGATAGAATGATTTGTTTTCCTGATTGGTGTAAGTGATTAAAGATGTTAAAGAAAGTCTCTTGTGTCTTTTCTTTACCTGATAAGAATTGAACATCATCAATGATTAGCACATCTACTTGTAAGTAGAAATTCGTGAAGGCCTCGATGGAATTATTCCGTATGGCATTCACAAATTGGTTCGTGAACTTCTCAGTTGAAACGTACAAGACAAATTTATCTGGAAAAGAATCTTTAATCTGATTACCAATGGCTTGAATTAAGTGTGTCTTACCTAATCCCACTCCGCCATAAATCATTAAGGGATTAAAGGCAGTCAAACCAGGCTTATTGGCTACTGCCATACCTGCTGCACGTCCTAAGCGATTGCAATCTCCTTCGATAAATTTGTCAAAGGTATATTTTGGAATTAAATAAGAATCTAATTCTAAGGAATCTAAGTTTTTAAGCTCAAAAGGGCTCTTTGCTGGATTAGGAAAATTACTTCCTTTTTCTGTATTAGTTTGACCTTGATTTGTGGGAGGGAGATTAAATGTGATCGGTGGATTTTTTCGATCTCCTTTATCGATAACGATTGAATACTCTAACATTCCTTGACGTCCAATTGTCAAGTCAATTGCCTTCCGTAAGTCCGAAACATGTTTCTCTTCTAGCCATTCGTAGAAGAATTGTGAAGGCACTTGAATCAATAAGGTGTTATTCTGGAATTTAAGAGGAACGATGGGAGCAAACCAAGTTGCGAAACTTTGTTCTGAGATATCATTTTTGATGATATTCAGGCATTGATTCCACAAGTCTCTAACTTCAATTTGCATTAATAATTGGGGTCAAACAGTTCTTAGGGTGAATTTTTTAGGAATTCACCTGGTTTAAAATTTTTAAAAGTTTTACTGGTTCTTAATAAGAAAAACGATTCCTTTTTTCTTAAGCGGGGAGACAAAAATAGTAAAATAAGATGTCGTTCCAAATTTGGAAACAAAAATAAATCCAGTTTTTTTTCGAAAAAAAAGGTCTAAAAATTTGGTTCTAAAAATTGTTCAAATTAAGTGTACTTTAATCATTCATTTACTTGAAAAAGTATAAGAAAATTATTTTACCACTACAAGAGATTCGGGTAGAATCGATATGTCAATCGTACGCTTATCGAGTGTAAAACTTTCACCATCTAAGTGAAACGGGATACCTTCATTAACTTGAATTTGAAGAGCTTTAACAGCTGAAATACGGACTAGCGGATGAAAAGGTAGCTTTTTTCGAAATAGACTTATTCCAAGATTGGCGATGGACCATAAAGAGCCTGGTTTTATCTGTATGATCTCTAAAAAGCCATCTTGTAGGTCTGATTCAGGTGATATAAAAGCATTGTTCCCAAATTGGTTTGCATTGGCTACCGTTAAAGAAAATACAGGACCTATTTTGTTGATGTGAATGGCACGGTATTTTCCAAGTGAAACTAGGCTGGAATAGAGGTAATTAAGAAAGCCCCTTTTTGCTCTTTTAGCAAAATGTTCAGCAACAAATGCATCAAATCCTATTCCTGCGGTACAAAAAAAGGAGCGATCATTCCATTTGCCTGAATCTATTATAATGGATGTTCCCTTTAAGGCTCTTTGAAGTGCTTTATTGAATTCTAGTGGAATGCCTAAATGTCGTGCTAAGCCATTTCCTGATCCCATTGGAATGATACCTAGGGGTACAGAAGTGTATAATAGTGCTGAGGCAACTTCATTCATAGTGCCATCTCCTCCTATGGCAATAATTTTTGTAGCACCTTCTGATATAGCATTTAGGGTTAATTCTGACGCATGGTTCATTCGCTCTGTCTGCCAAATCTTTGAATGAGGGATAGCCTGCAAAGTCTTTACTATTCGTTCCCTTTTTTGCAGAGAATTAGTTCCTGCGTTCGGGTTTAGAATAAAGTGAATCATGGGTTTAATTTAAATTTGCACAAAAATAGAATCAAATTTTGGTTTAATTTTACAAAAAATGATCAATCTATGTTAGAAGTTGGAAACTCGTATGAGATCGAATTCTCATTCACACAGGAGCAAGTCAATGATTTCTGTAAAATATCTGGCGATTTCAATCCTCTGCATTGGGATGAAGCTTATGCCGCAACGACGCCATTTAAAAAGCCTATCATTCACGGAGCCTTGATTGCAAGTGTTTTTTCGCGCGTGATGGGAATGGAATTTCCGGGTGAGGGAAGTGTCTATTTAAAACAGGTCTCTGAATTTAAACGCCCCTTGTATGTAGGAACTACCTATAAGGCTACCTTTGAAATTGTAAGTACGAATCCGGCAAAGCACACAGCCGAGATTTCAACTCAGGTATTTGAATTAGAAAGAGGAAAGATAATGGTCGATGGTATGGCTTCTGCCATGCATGCCGAACTATTTTAACATAAAAAAAGCCCGATTTTTATCGGGCTTTTTTTATCAAAGAGGGGAAAAATTATTTTCCAGAGTTTTTCTTGTTTTGAACTTCAGTACGAATTTCTTGTGCTAAAGTCTTCAATTGTTGTAAACCACCTCTAACGCGAGTACCAGCTGCTTGATTTCCTTTATCGTAGAATTTTTCGAAATCTCCTTCTAAAGATAAAATTAGGTCCTTTACTTGTGCAAATCTACTCATGATAATTTGTTTTTTAGGTTGTGTAAATAATATTAGATTGTCTTTATGCCCTTTAATGAGCTTTAATAAACGAAATTTAGTAAAAAACTTGTTCTGTGCAAATTAATATCAAGAAAAAACAGAAAAAAAATGCAAAAAAGTACAATTTCTACTAAAATTACCGTTAAATCAATCAATTATTGCGCGTAGTAGCCAGATTTCAATCTTTCCTGTACTTCGGCAAAACAGTCGCACGTATATTCAATATCTGCTATTGTATGCGAAGAGGTAGGAATGATTCTTAACATGATTTGGCCCTTAGGAACTACCGGATATACGACGATACTACAGAAGATTCCCATGTTTTCACGTAAGTCACGCACTAATTTAGTGACTGCTGCTATATCATAATCACCATGTAAGAATACCGGAGTTACCGGAGATTGAGTTTCACCAATATCAAATCCTTTATCTTTTAATCCTTTTTGAAGCGCGCGAACGTTCTCCCATAACTTTTCTCTTAATTCTGGGTGTTTTTTAATCAATTCTAAACGCTTCATGCCACCGATGACAAAAGGCATAGGTAATGCTTTTGCATAGGTTTGAGAGCGCATATTGTATTTCAAATACATGATTATTTCCTTGGGTGCCGCAACAAAAGCTCCAATGGCTGCCATTGATTTAGCAAATGTGGAAAAATACAGGTCGATACCTTCTGTACAGTTTAAGTATTCTCCTACTCCTTTTCCATGATCACCCATGGTTCCAAAGCCGTGTGCATCATCTACTAATAATCGGAAATTGAAGTCTTTTTTCATTTCCACGATCTTATCTAGCGAGCCTACTTTTCCAGACATCCCGAAAACACCTTCCGTGATGACTAAAATACCACCACCTGTTTCGTTAGTGATTTTAGTCGCGCGCTCTAAGTTTTTACGCAATGAATCCATATCATTGTGGTTGAACTTATAGTATTGGCCCATTTTGGCTTTATGTAGTCGAATGCCATCGATTAAACAAGCATGCGATTCTGCATCATAAACGATGACATCCTTATGATCAACCATGCATTCTACTAAAGACATCACTCCTTGGTAGCCATAATTCAATAAGAAGGCATCTTCTTTACCAACAAACTCCGCTAATTGACGTTCGAATTCTTCGTGCTCATCTGTATTACCTGACATCATACGTGCGCCCATTGGGTAAGCTAAACCGTATTTTGCTGCAGCATCAGCATCTGCTTTTCTAACTTCAGGATGATTCGCAAGTCCTAAATAGTTATTTAGAGACCAGTTTAACATTTCTTTACCCATGAAAGTCATTCTAGGGCCTAATTCACCTGTTAATTTTGGGAATGAAAAATAATGGTGGGAATAATGGGCGTGTGCACCGATTGGCCCCATGTTATTTGCTACCTTCTCGAAAATATCCACTGTTAGTATACGTTTTATTGAAAAAATCTTTAAATAATCACAAAGTTAAATTATATTTTTATTATCGCAATGTTAGTAAATCATAGGATTCTATTAATTTGACATTTCATTTCAAAAAAAATCTAAAATGACTAAGTATTTCTTTCTCGTTCTCTTGTCTTTCTCCGTTTTCGCACAAAATACTCAAAAGCCTTTAATTGAAGGAAAAAATGGTATGGTGGTTTCAACCCATCCAGCCGCTTCTGAAATTGGTTTGGCTATTTTGAAAAATGGCGGAAATGCGATTGATGCAGCAGTTGCTGTCAATTTTGCTTTAGCTGTTTGCCATCCATCGGCTGGAAACATTGGGGGAGGGGGATTTTTGGTTTACCGCGATAAATCTGGAAATACGAAGGCGTTGGATTACCGAGAGAAAGCGCCTGCTGCTGCTAGCAGAGACATGTACTTAGACGCGGATGGAAAAATCATTCCAGGTAAAAGTATGACAGGTATATTTTCTGTGGGAGTTCCAGGCACCGTAGCTGGGATGCAAGAAATGCATAATAAATTAGGGCGTTTACCTTGGAATGAGCTTTTGCAGCCTGCAGTTGATTTAGCGAGAAATGGATTGATCTTAACTGAAAAGGAAGCAAGAGGCTTGAATCGACAGAGAATAGAATTTTTGAGAGAGAATCCGGACAAGAATTACCTTTTGTCAGTAGAAGGGAAAGAATGGAAAGCTGGCGATTTGTTAGTGCAAACGGATTTAGCAAATACTTTGGAGTTGATTTTAAAAAAGAAGGCCAAAGGTTTCTACAAAGGCCAAACTGCACAAAACATTGTAAATGAAATGAAAGCGCAAAATGGCTTGATCTCTAAAAAAGATTTGAAAAATTATCGAGCTGTTTGGAGAACCCCTGTTAAAAGTCAGTATAAAAATTACCAAATTATAGGTATGCCGCCACCAAGCAGCGGAGGAGTTGCTCTTGCGCAGCTTTTGCAAATGGTCGCTCCCTATTCGCTGCAAAAATGGGGTCCTACATCCGATTCAACTATTCAGGTGATGGTCGAAGCAGAGAGACGGATTTATGCAGATCGCAGTAAATGGCTTGGAGATCCGGATTTTGTCAAAGTTCCAGTAACTGAATTAATCGATCCGTCGTATACCACTTCTCGCATGGCTTCGATGAATTTTACGCAGGCTACGAAGAGTGCTGATATCCAAGCGGGTTCATTTCCGGGCTATGAGAGTCCTGAAACAACGCATTATAGTATAGTAGATGGCGAGGGGAATGCTGTTTCAATCACTACGACCTTAAATAATTCGTATGGTTCTAAGGTTTTTGTGGGAGGGTCTGGTTTCTTATTAAATGATGAGATGGATGACTTTTCTGCCAAAGCGGGTGCACCTAACCTCTACGGTTTAATCGGTTCAAAGGCGAATGAGATTCAACCAAACAAGCGAATGTTATCGAGCATGACTCCTACAATCGTGGAGGAAAATGGTAAATTAAAGATGGTGGTGGGCACTCCAGGTGGTTCTACTATTATTACCAGCGTCTTTCAAGTGGTCTTAAATACCTTGGAAATGGGAATG
>CANLVU010000013.1 GCA_947494535.1 Cytophagaceae bacterium | reverse complement strand
TCCCGCCACTCCTAGGTCATGATATTCAATACCTTTTTGATCCGATAAAATCTCTATTCCATGCAAGGTAAACACATCTTGTGAGGCTACACTTTTTTGTAGACTTAGAGAAAATTGGCGCAACTCGTCTGCACTTTCAAAATCCCAACAGGTAAACTTGCCATTTTTTACCCGCCGAGAAAGTTTAAAACTAAAACCCAAAGTTGGCTCCATCGAACAAGAATCTGCAGTAGCCCAAATGCGAATTCGATTAAGGGTGGCTAGCGAATCTTTTAAGATGAACTGAATCTGTGCCGCACTATCACGCGTGGAGACGGCATAACCCGCTAATCCTATATTCCAGCCTGTGGATGGCTGTAGAATAGACGTACCCTCCCAGCGACCGCTTGCTTTTGATTTAAAGATGCGACCATCTACACTTTTAGCTAGACTATACGGGAATTGAATACCCGTTTGCCTAACCTGTAATAGTCGTTTTATCTCTGTTGAAAAATGGCCAATTTGCACGTGAGAATCTCCAAGATGAAGAACTTTCAAGGTACCTGATTTCCATTTTGTTGCTAAGGTGCTTAGTTCTGAATCCCGTTGAATGACATTGCAGGAATGGCAAACTTGGACTGAATCCACTTTGGCAAAAAGAGGCAGCGCAGACACCCATAAAAAAAAGACGAAATACCTCAAAATTGAAAGTAGATAAAGGGTTGCACTAAGGTGTCACGAAATTGAATAATAAGCTGCAATGCGGTAAATAAGAAGATAAACCAAAAAAAGGAAGGAATATAAAAGCTTGTTTCAAAGCCTTTTTGCTTCCAGTTTGATGGAATTATTATCCAAATCAATAACCCGATTAGCAAGATAGCGAGTTCATTTCTGGAAAACCAAAAACCCATAAAATCCACCTCAGAGGTTAATGTAAACATTTGATTCAGCATGATGAGGGCCGTATCAAAATCCCTTGCTCGGAAGAAAATCCAACAGAAAGTGACAAATACAAAAGTGATAATTCCGCCCAGAAAATCCATCAAACGTCCATTTGGTAGGTGTTTATGCAGCGATTTATGAAAGGCTAGCGCTAATCCGTGTGCTGCACCCCAAAGAACAAATTGCCAACTAGCCCCGTGCCAAAAACCTCCAATTAACATCGTCAGAAATAAAAATAGATAGGTATTAAAGCTACCTTTTCTATTTCCACCCAATGGAATGTAGACGTAATCTCGCAACCAGGAAGACAGAGAAATATGCCATTTGCGCCAAAATTCAGTCACATTGGACGATCCATAGGGGTTATCAAAATTTTCTTTCAAGCGATAACCTAACAACAAAGCTAAACCAATGGCAATATCAGAATAGCCTGAAAAGTCAAAATAGATCTGGAAACTGTAGGCAATGGCAGCTAAAATATTCTCTCCTCCGGTGTAAAATGCCGGGTTTTCGAAAACCATATCGACATATTTTCCCAGATAATCTGCAATTAAAAGTTTCTTTAAAAGTCCCGAAATAATTCGAAATAAACTCTCTTTGTAGCGACGCGCATCAGGACTTTCAGGTGAATTAATTTGGCCTAAAAAATCCTTCGCCCGAACAATGGGACCTGCCACCAAATGAGGAAAGAAGGTCATATAAAAGGCGTAATCAAGAAAATTAGTAGAAGAACGAATCTCTTTTCGGTACACGTCCACTACATAGGAAATCGATTGGAACGTATAAAAGGAGATCCCAATAGGCAGAAACAAATCCACCGGTTCGAAATGGGTTAGCAAGAGCCAATTGGTATTCGCTAAAATAAAGTTAGCGTATTTGAAGTACAGCAAAAATGACAAACTAAAGAGAACGGCAATGGTGGCCCAAACCCTTTTAGAGGTCCCCTCCGTTCGATCGATTCTCTGAGCGAAAAAAAAGTCAACGCCAATTTGAAACAAAAATAGGACTAAAAAAGGGCCACTCGATTTATAATAAAAGAATAAACTAAAGGCGATTAGATAAATTTTACGCAATGAATTTTGGGTAAATAGAATCGCATAGAAAAACAGAAAAATGCCAAAGACAAATAGGAAAGAAAACTCCGTGAAAAACCAGGGCTCTTTCGTGGAATACAGCATAAATTCACGAAGGAGCTGTTCAAATGGGATCGACCCTATCGCCTTTTCAATAACCTCTGTAATCTGCTGCATTTAACACAATTGCTTTGTATTTTTTAGGATACCCATAACGTCCCGGGGGCATCATCCGCATCTTCCACCGACTTGATTCTTGTAACCAATTCGCCACATTTCCCATCCAAATTCGATAGCCAGGCAAGGATGGATGTCTTCCGTCTACTGCTTTAGGTAAAACTAAGTGTTTCGAGGAGAAAAAAGCTGCAGAATCCGCGGCAGCCTGAAATGCATCCGAGACCACATAATCATTCCCCCAATTCGTAGGGCCAATCCAGGCATAAGGAATGCCGTTTAATCGTTTATGAAAAGATTTAGCGAGGGCTTTTCTTGTCAGATAGTCCTTAGCTAAAACTTCATTAAGCCCAAATAAAACAAAAACGAAGGTTGGTCGATAGCGTTTGATAATTTTAGAAATGGTATCCGACTTCGCAAAGTTCAAGGTAGTAGCAGAAGCCCATTCCACGGTAGCGACAAGCTTATGACCGTTACTTTGGCAATAATCATTTAATACATTTTTTATTCCTCCCGCTTCAGAATCACCAATCAAAATAACGCGATGGCGAGTAGAATCATCCAGACTAGAATCAGACAAAACAGGCTCTGATATATCAGAATAAACCATTTTTGCCGTATCCTTCGGAACTACATACGTAGGAATCGTGTCAATTTTCGCTGCTTCGATGATTTTCTCTACTCTTTGCACGGGTGTTTCTATCTCGAATAACTTCTTGATTTCTTGATCAGCTACCAAATACGTGTTAGGGATATAACTATACAAATACAGCGCAGAACACGCTAAAATGAAACCAAGAGCCGCCCAAAACAAATAAAACCTTTTCATCTTAATATATCCTTAATCTATCCGGGCAAAAGATTTTTTCATTAAGCCTATCCAACGCTTTGCATTCGCCGCGTAGTGTGCCTTTGCCATCGCTCTGGCCCACTTCATCGAATCTGGATCACCCTTTAATTTCTGATAGTATTTTTTGCTAGCCAAAACCTCGCAAAAAGCAATTATACTATCTTCAGGGCGTGCATAATGTGTGTAGCTTGATTTATTTTTTTTGGAATATTTACCTCGTAAACCGAAGTAATTATTTTGTTTAATCGATTGTTTAGACTGTCCAAAACCCGATTCACAAATCCCTACTCCAATGATTAATTTACCAGGTATTCCATACACTGATGACAAAGAATCAATCAATGGTTTGTAACGTTGGATTTTCTCCTTTGTTCCCTCAACAGCATTCGCCGTTAAATAAACAAACAAAAAGAAAAATAAGGCGATTTGCTTCATAGGAGGCAAAAATACGAAATTATGCGTGGATTATCACCGTCAAACTTCGTGCACCATGTGCACCTATCACGAGCGATTGCTCAATATCTGCGGTCTTGGAAGGACCGGCTAAAAATAAGCCAAAGCTCGCATTTGGCTTTTTTAATTCCTCGTAAGCCGCATGCATGTGAGGAACAATTTTCTTTACATGAATAACTAAATGTTGGCAAATGAATGGCGCTACGCGATGTGGCAATGCTTCTTCTGTTAACCAAATTGCACCATTTTCTGCCACCCCAAATTCTCCATCAATCTCCAGCACCTCCACCTCTGCTAAACTTAATCCATCTAAGGTTTTGTCATATCGACGTCTACCTGGAAACTCGATTGCTAATTCCTCGGTTGTCATAACACGTGCTCCCACCACTTCTAGAGAGGCTCTAAAATCAAAATCCTTTGATGCACCTTTAAAATCACCTGGATGATTCACGGGTTCAAGTGCCTCAATTTTCCCTAAAATTTGATCTCTTGCGCTCATCGATTCTTGTACCATTCTTGAAAACTCTCTTTAGGGGCCACTGGCATTTCACGTTGTTTGTACCAAGGATTTAAATTAGTGTTTAATAAAGATGAGAAGCGACGCATCAACGACCCTCCTATTCGGTAAATCACCGGATTTGCTAACGTGATAGCCATTAATTTCATTCCAATTGTTTTTCCTGCCGGAGCTAATCCAGCTTCCATTAAGTCCTGACGCCAAAACCACAATTGCTCATGGATATTGATCTTCACCGGACAAACGTTCGAACATGACCCACATAGCGTGCTTGCAAAGGGTAAATCTGCATTCGCTTTTTTATCAATGTTGGGTGCTAAAATAGATCCGATAGGTCCAGCAACCGGTTGGTGATAGCTATGTCCCCCACTCCTTCTGTACACCGGACAGGTATTAAAACAAGCCGCACAGCGGATGCATTTTAAAGAATTCTTGTATTTCGGATCGGCAAGCTGGCGTGTCCGTCCGTTGTCCAATAACACGATGTGCATCTCCTGCCCTTCGCGAGGTTTATGAAAATGAGATGAATACGTGGTGATTAATTGCCCTGTAGCGCTGCGGGCAAGTAAACGCAAAAACACGGCTAAATCTGCTCTTTTAGGAATTATCTTTTCGATACCCGTGCAAGCAATGTGGACTTTAGCTAAATGTGCGCCCATATCCGCATTCCCCTCGTTGGTGCAAACCACAAATTCTCCCGTTTCTGCTACCGCGAAATTCACTCCCGTAATGGCGACCTCTGAGGCCAAAAAATGACCTCTTAAGTGTTGGCGCGCGGCCTCCGTCAAAAACTGAGGATCCTTATTTCCTTTAGGAGTACCTAAATGTTGGTGAAAAGTTTCGCCTACATCTTCTTTTTTTAAGTGAATCGCCGGTAATACAATATGACTAGGTGCTTCGTTTCTAAACTGAACGATGCGTTCACCTAAATCGGTATCGACGACTTCGATGCCTTTAGATGCCAAATAGTCATTCAGATGACATTCTTCGGTCAACATGGACTTGCTTTTGACAATCGTTTTTGATCCTTGTGCGGCGATAATTTTATGTACAATCGCATTATGTTCCTCGGCATCAGCTGCCCAATGGACATGGATTCCGTTTGCTATGGCTTTGGCCTCAAAGGCTTGTAAATATTCACCTAGATTCGCTAGGGTATGATCTTTGATTTGTGAGGCATGTTCACGCATGGCCTCCCATTCAGGTAAAACCTTGGAGGCATTATCCCGCTTAGCACGCACAAACCACAAAGTCTCATCATGCCAGTCGGTCCGCTCAGCATCTGCGATGAAATTCTCCGAAGCTTCTGAGTGACTAAGCATGATTCAATATTTCTACGATGTGTTTTACTTGAACTTTGGATCCCTGACGTCGCAGGATTCCTTCCATGTGCATCAAACACGAGGTATCTGCGCCAGTAATAAATTCCACGTCATTCGCATCATGTTCTTTGATGCGATCCTGACCCATCTTTACCGAAACGGCTTCTTCGGTCACACAGAAGGTTCCGCCAAAACCGCAACATTCATCCTCCCGTGCAGGCATCACGACTTCAACACCTTTCACAAGGGAGAGTAAATCTTGTAATTTCGAAAAAGGTTTTTCATTGCGCTCCGACATGGAGCTTAAATGCAAGCCTCGCTGTCCGTGGCAACTTTGGTGCAATCCCACTCGATAAGGAAAATTTGCAGATAAGGCTTTTATATGAAGTACATCCGTCAAAAATTCACAAATCTCGTAAACCGAATTTCTGATTTTCTCTGATGGATGATGTTCCTTCAAATGCAATACGCAAGATCCTGAAGGTCCTACGATGTAATCAAAACCTACAAAATTTTGGGAAAAATTCGCGTCGCAACCTGCTGTTGATGAAGCGAATCCTGAATTGGCCATCGGTTGGCCACAACAAGTTTGGTCAGTAGGAACGACCACATCGCAGCCCAGCTTTTCCAGCAATTCCAAACTCGCCACCGCAACTTGCGGATAGAATTGGTCAATGTAACAGGGAACAAACAGGGCAACGCGCATCCTAATATCGTTTCAATTGAATTAAATTATTGGGGATTTCTCCTTCGTAAACCAGTATAGCCGCACCTAAAGCACTTGCTTGTGCAACTTCAGCGGCATAAACTTCCAGTTTTGGAAAGGCCCGCGCTAATAAGCGCATGTACCATTCGTTTTTACTAAAACCTCCATCCACTAGCAATTGTTTGACTGGCGCATCTTTCAGCAACAGGTTCAAACTAAAGATTTGTTGGCTTACCAAATCTACCATGAATTGATCATACGCCGAAGCTAAATCTGGAAAATCGTTCAAATCCCGTGAGGCGAATGCACATTCGAAAACGCTAGATTTTTTCGGTTTTAACTCATACACCTCGTCTGAAAATTTCAAATCCTTAAACGAACCACCGAAATGCTTCTCCATCCGAGCCACCTGCTCCTCGTGAAAATGCCCTCCAAATAAGCGAGAAGCCTTTACAGGCTTTCCATTGGGCTGCAAATAACACAAAACATCATTCGCTAATTCATCCGAAGTCAAGGGAGATCCGTTGAAAGGATGCATCGCAATGCACCAAGTACCAGTAGATAAAAGCACAAAATCGGCTGACATACTGCGCAAATAAGGGACTAATGCCGCTGATGAATCATGCAATCCGAGACCGTATTTTATTCCATCAATTTCTAGGCTAGCCGCACTAGATATCGGAGCTAATTTATCCTCAATAACGGAGACCCAAGCATGGTATTGACCCTTGTCGAAATCCCATAATGCCGTATGACAACCAATGGACGTAATCTCAGATAAAAACTTACCTGTAAATAAAGAAGCGAGGTAATTGGGGAAATGTAAAGCTTTGAAAACCTCTGGCCAGAAAGGCTTGAAAGTCGAGCCATAAACTTGCAATCCCGAATTTAGATTCCCTAAAATGGGCGATGCCGTTTTACGGGCAAATTCTGCCTCCCCTCCGAAATCCGCATAGGAAAAATCCCTAGAAACAGGTTTTAAATAATTATACAAAGGCGCCACAGGCTCTCCCATGCGATCGACATAGACAAAAGAGGCTCCATAAGCCGAGAAATTCAAACCGATTAGTTCAAATTCTGGCATTTGGCAAAGCTCGGTGAAAGTGGATACAATCCATTGTTGCAAAGCAGCTAAATCTTCGCACGCAAAACCATCCTCATCTACGATCTCAGTGAAATGCTGCTGCTTCTCGAAAACCACCTCAAACGCAGTCGACCAGAGAAAAACCTTTTTATTGGTCTTCCCAATGTCAAATACCGCGATGACAGGTGTTTTAATGCTCATAGATTATAATCCAGTCGCTACCGTTTTCGCACCACGTGCCTTGATTAATTGATCGCGCATTTTCTCCTCACGGAACAAAGCAATCGGATCCAACGCACCGCCTAATTCCAAACGTGCTTGCGCCACTAAAGCGCGCACATCGGTGCGGAATACCGCTTGTAAAATCTCTTGACAACGCACTACATCATTCGCTTCACGGGCTGCTTCTAATGCTTTTCTATCCACCAATAAGGCCTGCGCATAGGCGATTTGAATTGCCTCCACCGATTGCAATAAGTCTTCCAAAGGATCTTTTACGTTGTGTGAAGCATCGATCATCCAACCTAGGTCTTTGGCATGATTCATTCCCTTCGCATCCATCCCATCCACTAATTCATTGAAGATCAAGAACAACTGGTAAGGTTTGATCGAACCTGCCGTCAAATCATCATCACCGTATTTTGAATCGTTGAAGTGGAAACCTCCTAGTTTACCCTCCATCAAAAGTATCGAAACGATTTGCTCAATATTTGCATTGGGTAAATGATGCCCTAAGTCCACCAAGGTCTTCGCCTGTGGTCCTAATTTATTTACCATCGAATACGAGGCGCCCCAGTCACCCACAGTCGTCGAATAGAAATTCGGCTCGTAGGCTTTGTATTCCAAATACAAAGACCAGTCGGCCGGCAAAGCTGCATAAATCTCCCGTAAACTATCCACCGTGCGCTCATAGGCATGACGGAAGTTCAGCTGACCTGGAAAACAAGAACCGTCTGATAACCAAACAGTTAATGCCTTAGACCCAAGAGAGACCCCGTGCTTGATCACCTCGATATTGTGATCAATCGCTTGTTTCCGAGTTGCTGCCGAAACGTGTTGCAAGGATCCAAACTTATACGAATGTGCTTGATCCGCTTGATCTTGAAAGGTATTCGAGTTCACCGCGTCGAATGCCAAACCATGTTGGGCTGCTAGCGAGCGTATTGCCGCAGGGTCCGTAGGGATATCCCATGGAATATGTAACGAAATAGCCCCCGACGACTGATTCAAGGCATGCAATAAACCGACATCCGCTATTTTTTCTTCCAAATTACGAGGTTCGCCTCCGCCGGAGAACCGACCGAAACGTGTTCCTCCTGTACCTAGAGCCCAGGATGGAATGGCTATTTGGAAATCTTTTAATTTCTGTAAAATGCCTGCGGGCAAATTCACTTCGGATTTCAAGAAATCTAAGCGGCGGTTGTGCCCTGCCAATAAAGCATCTTTATGATTCGAAATATTCATCCTTTTATCTTAAAAATCCTGCGGCTACACCGCCATCTACGTTCAAGGCATTTCCTGTGGACTTATTCAATAAGCCTCCCACGAATGCAAAACACGCATTCGCTATATCGTCCGGTAATATAGACTCATTTAATAGGGTGCGTTTTGCGTAGTAAGCGGGTAATTCAGCGACGGTAATGCCATAGGCTTTAGCGCGACCTTCGGCCCAACCACCTGCCCAGATATTAGAATCTGTAATCACTGCATCTGGATTTACGGTATTCACACGGATGTGATCTGGCCCTAATTCGGCTGCTAATAAGCGTGTCATGTGCGCCTGCGCTGCTTTCGCTGAACCATAACCTACGTTATTCGGTCCCGCCACAAAGGCATTCTTCGACACAATATTCACAATGTCTCCGCCCAAACCTTGCTTTCGCATCACGGCAATCGCAGCCTGCGAAACGAGGTATTGACCCTTGACTAAAATATCATATAATTTATCCCAATCGGCCTGGGTGTGCTCCAAGATTCCTTTTGAGATCGAAATACCCGCATTATTGACAATGATATCGACTCCGCCAAAATCCAATGATGCCTGCTTCATCGCCGCCTCAATCGATTCTTGATTGGTCACATCAGCAATTGCAGTGGACACAATATCCTTACCGAATAAACCAATAAACTCGGCTTTCGCCTCCGCTAAACGGTCTGCATTCACATCATTTAGAATCACGCAGGCGCCTTCTTGAGCCATCTTTTTGGCAATCGCTTTACCGATTCCACCACCGGATCCTGTGACAAACGCCACACGTCCTGACAAAGCTTTTGGCTTCGGCATACGTTGAAGTTTTGCTTCCTCCAATAACCAATATTCGATATTAAAAGCCTCCTGACGAGGTAAAGAGGTATAAGACGAAATGGCCTCCGCACCACGCATTACATTAATGGCATTCGTATAAAATTCTGCGGCAACGCGAGCCGTTTGCTTGTCTTTAGCAAACGTAAACATCCCCACACCTGGGTATAAAATCACTACCGGATTGGGATCCCGCATCGCTGGCGAATTCGCATGCTTGCATGAATCATAATAGGATCCGTACATGCTGCGGTAATCGGCAAACAAAGGGGTCAAAGCCTCTACCGAAACATCCGATCCTAATACCAATGGCGAAATTTTTGTCCGCAAGAAGTGATCCGGACAAGAGGTTCCTAAAGGTGCTAAACGATTTAAATCATTCGAATTGATGAATTGTAACACGCGCTCATCGTCGGAGAAATGACCCACCATTTGCACATGGGAAGAACAGAATCCGCGCAAAACGGGTGCCAGAGAAGCTGCCTTTGCTGAACGTTCCTCCGCAGAAAACGAAGACATGCGCGCACCACCAAAAACAGTACTTGTTTTCGATTCGATGTATTCCGCACATTTCTCTATGACTTCTAATGTATTCAAGTAACATTCGTAGGAAGTATCTCCCCAGGTAAATAATCCATGTGAACCTAACATAATGCCACGCAATTGGACACCACGTGAAGCTGCCTCGTCTAAACAGGCTTTTAATTGCAATCCTAAATCGAAACCGGGGCGTTGCCAACCTACCCAACCGATCTGTCCGTCGAATAAGTCTTTCGTGATTTGCTCGCCATCTTTCGAAGCCGCAATCGCAATTGCCGCATCTGGATGTAAGTGGTCGATGTGTTTAAATGGCAAAAAACCATGCAAAGGCGTATCGATGGATGGAGCTTTGGAGGATAAATCAAAAATGCAATGATTAAACAATTCTACCATTTCATCTTCGTATTCCAAACCACGGTACACATTAGTCAAGGAAAGCAAACGATCCATGTACAAAGCCGCACAGCCTGACTTCTTCAAAGTGCCGATATCTCCACCCGAACCTTTGATCCACATTACTTCCGTCTCAGATCCCGTTAAAGGATCCTTGTCTTGTATTTTTACCGAGGTATTTCCCCCACCATAATTGGTAATGCGTAAATCCGCTCCTAAAATATTAGATCGGTAGATAAAAAGGTCGACTTCATTTCCGGCAAGCGCCGCTACTTTTGCGTCATCCCAGAGATACGATACGTGTTTGTACATGGTTTTATTTTTTTCTTATAATTACAATGGTAAAAGGGCTCAATCGCCCTAGTCTACCTAGGGTAGTTCGAATTATTTTTTTGCATTAATCAGATTTATAGAAAAATAACATAAAAAAAGAGACGCGAAAATCGCGTCTCTTAAAATCTATTTCTTTTTCTTCAGTTGCGCCATGTCCATGTAGTCTACAACTAAACTTCCAAGGGCTTTAACCCCCACTTGGAATTGACTTTCATCTAGGTGAAAGTCGGGTGTGTGGTGACCCGCTACTTCGTTCGCTTTTTTATTATCTGGTCTTGCTCCTAAAAAGAAGAAGAACCCAGGAACTTTTTGTTGGAAGAAAGAGAAATCCTCTGCACCTGTGTGTGCTGGAACTGTTCTTACCCGATCTTTACCATTCACACCTTGCAAGGTAGGCAACATTTTTTCAACCAATTGCGGATCATTATAGGTCATAGGATATCCTGTTCCAATCGTCACATCTGCTTTTCCTCCACCACTTTCGGCAATATTTGTTGCGATATCTTTAATACGCTTGTGTACTAATTCACGTTGCGCTGTACCAAAAGTCCGAATGGTACCGATCATGTGAGAAGACTCTGGAATGATATTTTGGCGAATACCACTGTGTATCGCACCCACAGTAACAATCGCAGGATCTTCTGTAATATTAACTGAACGCGAAACGATTGTTTGTAGTCCCATCACAATTTGAGATGAAATCACAATCGGGTCAATTCCAGTCCAAGGACTTGCGCCATGCGCTTGTTTTCCTTTGACCTTAATGTCTAATTGGTCCACTGCCGCCATCGTTGCGCCTGGTTTGTATTCAATCACCCCGTTGTCATTTCCCGCGCCAATGTGTAATCCAAATATCACATCCACTTTTGGGTTTTCTAACACGCCCTCTTTTACCATTAATTCAGCACCCGCTAGAATGGTCTCGCCTTTATCATTGTAAACACCCTCTTCAGCTGGCTGGAAAATGAATTTCACGGTTCCCGCTAAATTGGCTCTTTCTGAGGCTAAAATTTCTGCGACGCCCATTAAAATAGCCACATGTGAATCATGACCGCAGGCGTGCATTACACCTGTTTTTTGGCCATTAAAATCCGCAACAACTTTAGATTTAAAAGGAATATCTACACGCTCTGTAACCGGCAAACCATCCATGTCAGCACGCAAAGCAACGACTGGACCCGGTTTTCCACCTTTCAGAATTCCCACCACACCCGTTAAGGCTACTTTTTCTTGCACCTCAATCCCCAAAGAACGTAAATGTGCCGCGACGATTCCAGCCGTACGCACTTCTTGATTTCCTAATTCAGGATGTTCGTGAAAATCACGACGCCAGGCAATAACCTTGTCTTTCATCGCATCCGCTTTTTGAGCGATGACAAGTTTTAAATTAGATTGCGCATCCGCTAAAAAGGGAGCAGCTAATAAGCTGATTAAAACAATTTTTTTCATAGTATTTTTTTATTTGTATCCCCATCCACGCATGATCGCAATGTTTTGCTTCATGCAATCCAATGGTTGTAATCCTTGATATGATTCTTGTTCGATAATAAAATGTTTCGTTCCACCTTCTTTGTCCCCTAATTTAACTAAGGCTTGAACGTCGATTTGGCCAGAACCTTTACCTAAAACAGTGGATTCGAATTTCTCATGACCAGCTGAAGAAGGTACTTCATCTTTCACGTGCATGGATACGAAACGACCTGGGAATTTCTTCATGACCTCGGCAGGAACCCCGCCTCCATTAATCATGTTACCTATATCTAATTGTTGTGCAACCAGCGTAGGATCGGTATTATTCAACATGATGTCATATAATAATTCACCCTCTAATTTCTCGGAGAATTCAAAGTCGTGATTGTGGTAGCCGAAACGCATGCCTGATTTTTGGCATAATTCACCAGACTTATTAAAGATATCCATGTACTTTAACAATAGGTTTTTATCCTTGCGAATACCCATATCGATGGACGGACTAATGACTAATTCCTGACCCATGACAGCGGCATCTTCTACCGTATATTTCCAAAGGTCGGTAAAGTCATTCTTCGCATCATCCCAATGCATTTTTCCCATTACCGTGTGACCTGATGGCATTTTTATCCCCAAATCGTCTAGGCGTTTTTTGAATTCTTTTGCTTCCCAACCGTAAAATTTACGGCCAATATAATTTGCATGCTCTACGTATTTGTAGCCCATTTCTGCCAAAGCAGTTAAGGTGCCTTGGGGATCTTTACGCATATCCTCGCGAATGGAGTATAATTGAACTCCGACTAATTTCTTGTATTTAGCTGCTGCTAAAGCCTGCATAGCAGGAGAAGCAAACGCAATGGCACCCAGACCCATGGCCGAATTGCGCAAAAAGGAACGTCTTGAATGATTCATATTTGATAGGTTTAATTAGTTGTTCAAGCTACAAATTCTATTTCTAATTTACAAAAATCCCGTAACTTCGAATCATGATGCAGCCCCTCGCAGAAAGAATGCGCCCCACTACTTTAGATGAATACATCGGCCAAGAAAAGGTTGTGGGTCCTAATGCACCCTTGCGAAAAGCAATCGAGGCGGGGCATTTACCATCCTGTATTCTTTGGGGACCTCCAGGTGTGGGGAAAACAACGTTAGCCACTTTATTGTCAGGGGCATTAAAGCGGACGATGTATTCGCTTTCAGCGGTTCAATCAGGCGTTAAAGACGTCCGAGAAACACTAGAATTAGCGAAGAAGAATCGCATGTTCGAGGCGCAATCGCCCATTTTGTTCATCGATGAGATTCACCGTTTTTCGAAATCTCAGCAGGATTCACTTCTAAACGCAGTCGAAAAAGGAATTGTCACCTTAGTGGGAGCGACGACAGAAAATCCTTCATTCGAAGTTATTTCGGCCCTTTTATCACGTTGTCAAGTTTACGTCTTAGAATCCCTTTCGAATGAGCATTTAAACCAAATGCTCCTAAAAGCCATCGCCACCGATTCTCTATTTGCAAACAAAACTATAACGCTCACAGAAACAGACGCATTATTCCATTTTTCAGGAGGCGACGGTCGGAAACTTTTGAATCTGTTCGAATTATTAGTCACCACGGAAGGAGGTAACTCTCTGGAGGTCACTAATGCATTAGTCACCGAACGTTTACAAAAGAATCTAGCTCAATACGACAAGGACGGGGAGCAACATTACGATATTATTTCAGCGTTTATCAAATCCATCCGCGGTTCTGATCCAGATGCGGCAGTTTATTGGTTAGCACGGATGTTAGCAGGGGGAGAATCCTTGGAATTTATCGGAAGACGTTTGTTAATCTTAGCCTCTGAGGATATCGGTTTAGCGAATCCAAATGCCTTGTTATTAGCGCAATCCTGTTTTGATTCCATTCGGGTGATTGGAAATCCTGAGTCGAGAATCATTTTATCGCAGACGGTAATTTATTTAGCCACTTCGCCTAAGAGTAATTCTGCCTATAATGCCATCAACAAAGCCATGGCCTATGTGGAACAGACAGGTGATTTGCCGGTGCCATTGCATTTACGCAATGCACCTACGCGTATGATGAAAGACTTGAATTATGGGGCGGACTATAAATACCCGCATGATTTTCCAGGAAATTGGGTAGAGCAGAATTATTTCCCGGAAGTTCCGAATCGACCGGTCTTTTACAAACCATCCGAACAGGACAAAATTAATCGTGGCACTCCATCAAAATAAGCGCCCCACTTTCGTACGAAATTTTCACAATTCCATCTTCCTTCGCTTCATTACTCGAACTCGTTTGGGTACCTATTTTTAACACCGGATGATTTAAGTCGTAGACTAAACCAGAGGATTTCACCTCAAATGCTTCGCCATATGGCATAAGTGACAGCGGAGTTCCTGCTGGATACCACTTTTCAAAACTGGGAGGCAATAAATAAGACGTAGAATAATCATCAAAGAAAACTATCTTCAATTTCCGACCGTAGGCCACCAGGGAATGAAAATTATTCAAGGTATGGTCCATTCGCTTTCCAGAAGCCCAAACAACATTGACTGCTGGATAACCTTCCTCTAGCAAATATTCGAATGCCTTTTCCAAATCGGTCAAATTCTGATCAGGCGTATGCACCTTTTTCAGTGGATAATCGCTGTAATCTGTTATATGCACATGATCAAAGTCTCCTAACCAAACATCCACCTTAATTCCTAAAGAAACCACACGCTCGATGGCTCCATCCAACACAATAACCGTGGGAGACCACTCTAATAATTGTTCCACCATATCCAAAGAACAAGCCTCTCCGTTCGCAATAATCAGCGCAGGTTCTTGTTTGTCTCGAATGATGTGGTGGGAGGACATATTAGGCTATAAAATCGGATTTGCCTCCTGATTTAGAGATTAGTTTTGTTTCTTTAATCACGATACCTTTTGACACTGACTTGCACATATCGTAAACGGTTAAAGCTGCTACCGAGGCACCCACTAACGCTTCCATTTCTACACCTGTCTTTGCTTCCAAGCGACAGATACAGGTAATGACAATTTGATCTTTTAATACTTCTGTTTCAAACTTACAGGAATCTAAACCCAACGGATGGCACAAAGGAATCAAATCTGATGTCTTTTTAGCTGCCATTGTACCCGCAATCACCGCGGTTTGTAGAATGCTCCCTTTCTTGTTCTGCCAGCCAGCTGCTTCGAAATGTTGGACAATATCAACACCTAAAAATACGATGGATTGAGCCTTCGCTTCGCGAACTGTTTCGTTTTTAGCACTCACGTCCACCATTCCTGGGGTGCCATCTGATTGCAAGTGAGAAAAGTCAATTGACATAGCTGATTTGAAATTTAGAAAACAAAAATACAGGAGAATTAGCAAAAAATAGCGAAATTTAACAAATACGATAAAACCATACACATGATCAGCCCAGTTGAAGCGATTGAACTCCTTAAAAACATCACCATTCCTTTCCGTACGGAGAAAATGCCTTTGGCAAAGACGCTTGGAATGAACATCGCCGAAAAAATAGTGGCAGATCGTGACTTTCCTCCTTTTGACCGGGTGATGATGGATGGAATTGCAGTAAAGGATATTAGTGCGCCTACCTGGAAAATTGAAGGTATTTTATTTGCAGGAGAACCAGTGAAAGCGATAAAAAAGACGGACGGTGCTTTGGAAATCATGACAGGTGCTACTGCTCCGAGAGGTACAGAGGCGATTATCAAAATCGAAGACCTGAGCATTGAGAAGAAGATAGCTTCATACATCGGTAAAACGCCCTTAGAAAAAGGGCAATTTATTCATTTGCAAGGAGCAGATGCGGCCGCTGGGTCTGTATTGGTAAAGAAAAGAACGAAGATTGGACCAGTCGAAATCGCCATTGCTGCGACGGTAGGAAAAGCCCATATCGAGGTGGAATCTAAGCCACACGTTCACATTTTCTCCACAGGCGATGAGATTGTAGGCTTGCACGAAACACCTGCAGATCACCAAATTCGTAGTTCAAATGTGATGATGCTGAAGTCGGTTTTATTGTCCAAAGGATTCAAAGCCAACTCTAGCCATTTAGCTGATTCAGCCGAGAAAATTAAATCTAGTGTCGATAAGGCCCTGGAATCAAACGATATTATATTATTGTCAGGCGGAGTTTCCGCAGGTAAAAAAGACTTAATTCCTGGTGTTTTAGCGGAAGCTGGATTTGAAACAGTATTTCACAAAATTTCCCAAAAACCTGGCAGGCCTCTGTTAGTGGCAACGCGTCCTGACGGAAAAGTGGTTTTTGCTTTCCCCGGAAACCCCATTTCAACACTTACCTGTTTTTGGGTCTATTTCCTTCCTTGGGTTTCAGGTGAATGGACTGAATACCAGGTAAAAGAAATCAAATTTTTACCTAAACCATCTGCTGAATTAGACCAATGGATCCCGGTGGAAAATGGAGAGGTTTTGGCTCATAATGGATCAGGAGACTTGATTAATTGGTCCAGAGCGGATGGATTAGTTTGGCAAAAAGCAGGGGATAAATCGAAAAAATTACCCTATATTCCACTCAAATAAGCGCGTATGGAACTGAAAATTCATACTTTCGATCTACCTCTAAAGCACACATTCACCATTACACACGAATCGAGAGATGTGCAACCCACCTTAATTGTGGAATTGAGTTGGCATGGAAAAAGTGGATTTGGAGAGGCAACTGAGACCCCATATTATGGGGTTACGATGGAGAGAATGAAGGCACAGATTGAGTCGATAATCGATTTATTACCACATGATATTCTACCGCATCCGAGTGATTTTTGGGCGATGATGTCTAAAAAACTACTAGACGAACATCCGTTCGCCCTTTGTGCGCTGGATGTAGCCTATTGGGACCTGTGGGGAAAGACGCATAATAAGCCGCTTTACGATATTTGGGACTTAGATATTTCAAACAATCCCATTACGGATTATACCATAGGCATGGATACCGTGGAGAAAATGATTGCCAAAATGAAGGAAACCCCCTTCCCTCTCTATAAAATCAAACTAGGTACCCCGGATGATTTAGAAATAGTAGAATCCTTGCGCAAAGAAACGGACGCCATTTTCAGAGTGGACGCGAACACCGCCTGGACACCCGAGCAAACCATTTATTTCGCCCCTGAATTAGAAAAATTAGGGGTAGAATTCATCGAGCAACCGTTGAAAGCAGATAATTGGGAGGGGATGAAACGCGTATTCTCAGCATCTACTTTACCTATCATCGCAGACGAAAGTTGTATTCTAGAGTCCGATGTAGAAAAATGCGCCGGCTATTTTCATGGTATTAATATTAAATTAATGAAGTGCGGCGGCTTGACTCCTGCCCTACGCATGATCAAAAAAGCTAGAACGCTGGGACTAAAAGTGATGGTAGGCTGCATGACTGAATCAACCATTGGCTGTTCCGCGATTGCACAGCTTCTTCCCTTATTAGATTACGTCGATATGGACGGCTGTTTATTAGTGGAGGATACGATTTCCAGCGGAATTACCATCGATTATGGGGTGGTTTCCTATTCTCATTTACCCGGAACTGGTGCCACTTTGCTATGAGTTATTCGTTAACAGAAAATCATATTCCAGGGCGGAAAATAGGCTTTGAAGGAGCCGAATACCTTTGGTTAGGAGGTACAAATTACTTGGATATTGGTGCGCATCCTACCTTTCAAAATGCCCTAAAGGAAGGAATTGAACAGTATTCCCAAAACTTCGGCAGCTCTCGTCGCAACAATTTACAATTCTCCATTTGGGAGGATTTTGAACAGGCTTTAGCTTCCCACTTCGGCGTAGAATCAGCCGCTCTCTGTTCCTCAGGTCTCGCTGCCGCCCAAATCGCCGTCCAATTCACACAACAAAAAGGATTAACCTTGAACCTAGCTCCTCAAGCTCATCCAGCGCTGTGGCGCCATCCGCATAAACCTTTTACCGGAAGCTATTCCGAATGGATCTCTAGCCATCAAAAAGACCAAATTTTAGCTTCAGATGGCATCGGGACTCCTTGGATTAAACGCTTTGATTTCTCGTTTGCACAAGCGATGGACCCAAGTAATTACTTAATCGTTGACGAATCTCACCGAGTAGGAATTCACGAAATTCAACTTCCTTGTTCGGGTCATTTACTTCAAACGGCCTCACTTTCTAAAGCATTTGGTTTGCCTGCTGGGGTCATTTTAGGGTCTAAAAATAATATCGAAGAAATGAAGAAAGACTCCTTTTGGGTAGGTTCATCCCCACCTAATCCTGCTTTTTGTCATGCAGGATTGAAATC
Organism: Cytophagaceae bacterium; assembly: GCA_947494535.1. Taxonomy (GTDB): domain Bacteria; phylum Bacteroidota; class Bacteroidia; order Cytophagales; family Spirosomataceae; genus Aquirufa. The sequence continues at coordinate 12,863 of CANLVU010000013.1, read as the reverse complement.
GATGGAGGCATATAAAGAGCAAAGTCAAAAGAGTAAAGTCTTGGCAGATCGCTTCGCAGAAAAACTACAGGGTTATGAGGTGGCAGTGACCTATGAAGCGGGTTATCCTGCCTTTTGTTCCAAAGCCCCAGGCCTATTCGAACACCTAAAATCATCTGGCATTTTAGTGAACCAATTTGCCTATCCAGATATCACTGCGCCTCCTGTTTGCCGGGCTATATTGTCTACCGCTCTGACATTAGAAGATATTGATACGATTACAGATGCCATCAAATGCTATGCCTAAATTCCTGTTTATATTACTGATCAGCATGAGTACATTCGCTCAAAAGCCCGCTAATATCCTAGAGAAGCTATTACTTTCTCATCCGGATAAATTCAAGAAACTAACGGATAATCCGGAGAAATACCGGCTCCAAATCCTCTATACCCAGATTGATCGCGATGCAAAGAATAAACCAACACTGACCACCTATTCCTATCGCTCAGATTCAACCGAATATTTTTACCCGGCGAGTACGGTCAAATTAGCCGCTAGTGTTTTGGCGTTAGAAAAACTAAACGCATTAAAAATTGATAAATCAACTACCCTTCATACGCTTAAAAACCGCCCATCCCAGCTTGAAATAAAGACCGATTCCACGGCTAAAACAGGTTTGCCCAGCGTGGAGCACTATATCAAAAAGATTTTATTAGTATCTGATAACGAGGCTTATAATCGACTGTATGAATTTTTAGGCCAAAGGCCTTTCAACGAATCCATGCTTTCAAAAGGATTTAAGGGTGTAAGACTCACCCACCGTTTACAAACTGCCTTACCCAGGTTAGAAAATCAATACACAAACCCCATTCAACTAGTAGACGCGTCAGGAAAAGTGGCTTACCATCAACCGGAGGCGTTTAATGACGCGCCATATAGTGCTGCAACTCCCATTTTAATTGGAAAAGGAACCATGAATGACGCAGGTAAGGTAGAAGATCATCCTTTAGATTTTAGTTTAAAAAACGCTTATCCCTTACAGGCTCAACATGAATTTCTAAAAAGACTTATGCTACCTGAAGCTTACCCAGCCAAAGACCGATTCAATTTATCAAAAGGGGACTACGATTTTCTCTACCGCTATATGTCGATGTATCCGACGGAATCTAAAGATCCTATCTACAATGGGCAATACGCTACCTACTGTAAATTCTTGTATTATGGATCGGAGAAAAATGCAGATTTGAATCCCTCTATTCGAATTTTCAATAAAGTAGGAGACGCTTATGGTTTTCTATTAGACAATGCCTATGTGGTAGATTTTGACAAAAAAATCGAATTTATCGTGACGGCTGTTCTGCTATGTAATGAAGACGAAATCTTCAACGATGAGAAATACGATTATGATACGATGGGTTATCCTTTCTACAAAAGCCTAGGTCAGGTTATTTATGATTACGAGGTAAAGCGTCCAAAAAAACAACAGCCTGATTTAAATTACCTTCGTTTCAACTACGAGAATTAGGCTTTTCGTCGCGCGTACCAAAGAACACCTATTCCAAATAGAACGGCTGGAATGGATAATATTTGACCCATATTTAAGGTCAAACCATTTTCAAACGAACTCTGGTTCTCCTTCAAGAATTCATAGAAAAAACGCAGAGTAAACACGAAAATCATAAAAATACCTGTAAGTGAGCCCTCTTGTACCTTTGCTTTTTTTAAATTCCATAGGTACAGTAAAATGAAAAACAAAAGCAGGCAAGAAAGCGCTTCATACAATTGTGACGGATGGCGAGGTTCGACAAAAGAAGCCAATCCACTCGGATTGAATTCCAAATCACGTAAAAACTTAAAACCCCACGGCATATCAGTCGGTTTCCCAATGATTTCTGAGTTCATCAAATTGCCAAAACGAATAAAGAACCCCGCTAAGGCCGCGACGATAACTATTCGATCGGTGACATATAAATAGGATTGGCCTTTGTTTTTTTTCGTGTATAAATAAAAGGCAGTGAATAAACCTATGGCTGCACCATGAGAGGCTAAACCTGAAAACGGTGGGGTGATCATTTGGATAAAAAACCGAACAGGCTCAGCTAAAAGTAAAGGGAATTCATAAAAGAAATAATGCCCCATACGCGCACCTACAATTGTTCCAACCATGGTATACAACAATAATTGATCCGCTTGCTCGACTGGCCTTCCCTCCTTTTTGAAGATATAACTAACGACCTGAAAACCGGCCAAAAAAGCCAAGGCAAAACATAAACCATACCAACGAATGGGGAAACCTAATAAAGTTATAATGGTAGGGTCAGCATTCCACTCAATAAATAATAAGCTCATATCAATTTAGTCTTTAGACCAAAATTAAACATTATTTCTTTGAGTTTTTTACAAAAACTTGGATAGTCTTTTTAATAAATTTAGCTGGATACAATCGATGAGGAAAGCCTAAGGACATGGCTTGAAAACTGCAAAAAACGAAAAATAGAATAAGTAGCTGACGTTTTTTCATGGTGGTTTGTTAAATCTGATGCAAAGATATAAAACAAAAGGTACTTTGCAATACAAGGTACTATAAATTATCAATTTACTGATAATTTTGTAGACTAGATGCGCCAGTTCGTCGATAGGTTGCGCTACTTCTTCTTTTTTTCAGAGAATACCTATATAATTGCAACAGATTTACCGTTTGATAAACCAAATCAATTCTTAAAATCATGAAAACAAAAATTTCATTAATCGCGTTTGTTTCATTACTAGCATTAAATGCTTGTACAAAAGATCAAAATGTAGACCCGCAAGATGCTACCATCTTAGCCCCTCAAGATATACCTGTTCTTGTGACACAAGCGGTATCAAAGGTGTATCCGAAAGCGACTTCTGTAGACTTTTCAACTCTTCAAACGAATTCGCTTTATGCCGCCAATGTGGTTACACCTGTCACGGAGGCTCAAGTAGTCGTTTCGAACAAGGGTGTCATTAAGGAAGAGGCCGTAAAAATTGCTAAAACAGATTTACCGGCTGCAATACTCTCCTACTTAGATACAAATTTTCCAGGTGCAACCTTTGAACATGCATTTAAAAAGACGAAGGGGGAAAAATTAGGTTTCAGAGTAGAATTAAATTTCAATAAGGAAAACTACTCTGTATTCTTTGATCAAACAGGCGCTTTTTTAAGCCAAGTAACTGGCTTAAAAGGAAAACCTGGAATGAAAGGTCCAGCACCTGTGGCTACAGAGATTAACTTAGTTGATTTGCCTGCAGCTGTAAAATCCACCATTTCTGGGTATACGTTTAAAAGAGCCATTTTGGTAAAAGATCCGAAAGGTATGGAAGTATACCATATCCGTATCGACAAGTTAGGTGTTCCCTACGATTTAGTGGTTGATGGAACAGGTAAGATTTTACATTCAAAAGAGGTTAACACGAAAGGTCCTAATTTTACCAAAATTGAATTAAAAACACTGCCTGCAGGTTTAACTGCCTATTTAAATGCTAATGTCGCGGGATATAAGTTAGATTACGCTGTGGCTATTTTAAAAGATTCAGTGATCGTAGAATACCACGTAGGTGTCACGATAGGCACAACTAAAAAAGAAATCCATTTAGATGCTAAATTCCAGGCTATGCCGCAACGTACAGGAAGCAAATCGGGTCATAATCCTCCGATGCTGGGCTTAATAGAATTGAAGGCTTCAGACTTACCTTCCACTGTTAAATCCTACTTAAACACTAACTATACAGGTTGGGCCTTTGTAAAAGGAGCAAGTGCTTCTGTAGATAATGTGGTGAAAGTTTACCACGTCGTTATCGAGGTGGCCACTAAAAAATATATGATTGAATTCGATGGCAATGGCGTATTTAAGAAGGCCGTTTCACTTTAAATTTAATCTCATGCGGATATTAAAAAAGGCTTGCGATTGCAAGCCTTTTTTAGGTTATTAGGGCATGCAAAACATTGAACCATCGTTCCAATGGGAATCTATTTACGTCGCTGCAAAGGATAAGAAGTCCCCCTTCTTTGGCAGACATTATTCTCAAACTACCTATGAAAATGATATTTATGGCTACTATATACATCCGTTATGGGATGATATAGGCTCAGAGACCTTATTTTGCAAAATTCTATTCACCGATTATGCAGCTAAGTATACCATTATCGAATTATTCGGAGAATGGAATGATACGCTCCATAATGATGTAATGCACTTGAAGAGAACCGTGGTAGATCATTTTGTCGATACAGGGATAAAGCATTTTATTTTAGTAGGCGAAAATGTGCTTAATTTTCATGGATCTTTCGAAGACGACTATTATGCGGAATGGTTTGAAGATGTGGAAGATGGATGGATTGCAGCTATGCATTTTGCGCCTTTTGTGGAGGAAGAATGGGCCAAATACAAGATAGATTACTATCTGAATTTTGGCGGAAACCTCCAGATTCCGAACTGGAGAACACTAAAACCGGAGATGCTATTTTTTATGATTGACAAACTACTAAAAAGACGATTAAATCCGTAAATTCGTCCAAACCTATTTAAACACATGAAAAAATTAATTCTTTTGACCTTGCTATGCGCAGGTCTATTTCCTTTTGCTGTAAACGCAAAAAAAGCAGATAGCCGTTATTTTGAAATGCGCATTTACTATTGCCATCCAGGCAGATTAGACGCTTTAATCCAACGATTCACTAATCATACCACGAAAATTTTCGAGAAACACGGTATGACAAATGTAGGTTATTGGATTCCAACGAATAATACAGAAAATGCCCTTTATTATATTTTAGCCTATCCATCTAAAGCGGATCGCGATTCTTCCTGGAAGCATTTTAGTAGCGATCCTGAGTGGAAAACAGTCTCAAAAAAGTCTGAAGAGACGGGTAAAATCGTGGCAAAAGTGACCAGCATATTTATGAATGCAACAGATTTTAGCCCTAAAATCAAACCTTCTAGTGGACCTTTAAATCAGGTTTTTGAACTTCGTACCTATGCACAATTGCCTGGCAGAAATCCGGCGATTTTAGCTCGTTTTAGAGATCATACGATGAAGATTTTTAAATCGCATGATATCAAAAATATCGCCTACTTCACCACCATTGAAAAAGATCCAGCTATTCAAAGCAAATTAGTTTACCTTGTCGCGCATCCTTCCGAAGAGGCTGCTAAAGCAAATTGGGCTGCTTTTGGAAATGATCCAAAATGGAAAAAAGCATCAGCTGACTCAGAAAAAGACGGCAAGATTATAGAGAAAATCGAGTCCGTTTTTATGACCCCTACTTCCTTTTCAACTATTCGGTAAGGAATCATGAAAATCAGTAGAAATGCAATCAGCAAGCGTAATCGGAAATCCTACTTCAAAAAAAAATCGTCTTTATCTAATTAGAAAATAAGAAAATCACCTAAGCTTATATTCCATTAGTCTTAGGTTATCTTCAAATAGCATTGAGAAAATCCACTTGCGCTAGAGCAAATAGTTATTTAGATAAACATCAAATTGAATATTTATCCACTTTAAAGAAGAAATAAGATGAAACGTCGTGATTTTGCTTCCATTTTAGGAGCTAGTTTATTGATTCCTTCCTTTTCGAAAGGTGCTACAATGGCTCGTGAGAAACCATTTGAAATGAACTATGCACCACATTTTGGGATGTTTAAAAACCATGCTGGACCTAATGAACTTGATCAACTACAATTTATGTATGATCAAGGATTCACGGCCTTAGAAGACAATGAGTTAATGGGGAGACCGGTAGCCTTACAAGAGAAAATTGGGGAGAAGTTAGCCAAGCTCAATATGAAAATGGGCGTTTTCGTCATCAAATTCGATGGATTTTTCGATAAACAAACAATGACCACCGGCAAAAAAGAATGGACTGATCTATTCCTTGATTCTTGTAGAAAAGCCGTAGAGACTTCCAAGCGAGTGAATGCTAAATGGGCCACTGTGGTACCAGGTAATTTTACGAGAGACCTTCCTATGGGAATCCAAACGGGAAATGTAATTGATAATCTAAAACGCGCTGCTGAAATCTTAGAACCTGCCGGATTAACCATGGTATTGGAACCTTTGAGTGATAATTCAGACTTATTTTTGCGTTTTTCAGATCAAACCTATAGCATTTGCCGCGCAGTGGACTCCCCTTCTTGCAAGATACTTTTCGATATGTACCACATGCAAAGAAATGAAGGGAACCTGATTGCTAATATGGATAAATGCTGGAATGAGATAGCCTATTTGCAAATAGGAGATAATCCTGGCCGCAAAGAACCTACTACAGGTGAGGTCAATTACCAAAATATATTTAGACACGTAAAACAAAAAGGATTTACTGGCGTTTTAGGAATGGAACATGGAAATTCAAAGCCTGGAAAGGAAGGAGAATTGGCTTTAATTGAGGCGTATCGTAAATCAGATCTTTAAAAGTTTGTATTTATCAAAATTAATTTAGACATTCGCTTAATTATCTAATTAAGATGGACGCAAAATTTAAAGCAATCAACGATCCTACCCGGAGAGAGATCTTGCAGTTCTTGGTTAACGGGCCACAAAATGCCGGAAAGATTGCCAGTCAGTTTGACATGAGCAAACCTAGCATTTCGCATCACTTGGATTTATTGAAGCAAGCAAATTTGATCCAAGCCGTTAAAAAAGGGCAATTTATCGAATACAAACTAGATAAAACTGGATTTGAAACCATTCATGCTTGGTTTCAATCCTTCTCCAAGTATTTTGAATTCCCTAAGCCTAAAATTAGAATCGAAATTTAATCTGTTTTATTATGTCTATTCAACTGCCCAGTACTTTTCAATTTATACAGAAACACTTACCGGCTAATACAAAAGGCCTAGGTATAACTACTTTGTCTAAACGTAATTTCTTCCAGTCCATTGGTGATTTTTTTGCGGAGAAATCTGGCAAAAAACGCGTATCCTATATAGCTGTAGCGGATACATCAATCACTCAATTACATTTTCAAGGAGATGATTTAATCGCTGAAAATAGGATAGAATTAAGTCAATTAGATCATTTTTATGTTTCTGAAGGCCAAACCCCAGACGGAATTATTCACCACTTATCTTGTGATGCAACGGTGATTATTTCTGACAAGAAAATGGAAGACCATCACATTAAAATTCTTCCTTGCTTATTAGGCGAGAATGCTAGCAATGTGCAAGTAATTCAAAGCATCCAATGGGCACAAGAGTCGAAGAAAGCTATAGCTGAAATTCTAAAAGGTTGGCCGGAACAAATAGCAAAGAACAAAGCAAAAATAGCAGCAGAAGCGGCGGCAGAAGCAGCGAAAAAAGCGGAGGAAGAAGCGGCGGCAGAAGAAGCGAAAAAAGCGGCAGAAGAAGCAAAAGTGACTAAAGAACAATAGTTATTCCGATACTTTCTGATCGACATTAAGGTCAAATAATTCTTTAGAGGTAAGTGCTACGATACTTACTAATACCATCGTTACTCCTGCTCCTATCAGCACAGAGGGAACCGTACCGAACAACTTCGCGGCTACACCTGACTCAAAGGCACCCAGTTCATTGGATGTGCTGACAAAAACCCCGTTTACAGAAGATACGCGTCCTCGCATCTCATCAGGCGTATAGAAACGCAAAACCGTTTGACGAATAACGACTGAGATAGAGTCAAAAGCTCCCGTAAAAAACAAGGCCGTCACAGAAAGCCAAAAATTAGTCGATAATCCAAAGACTAAGGTGGCTATACCAAAACCAGCGATAGCTAAAATTAAGTTTCGCCAGGCGTGTTTTAGGGGTGGAAAATAGACCAAAGTGACCATTGTTACTACGGCTCCCACCGAAGGAGCTGCTCTCAAAATACCCAAGCCTTCCGCACCTACCTTCAAAATATCTTCAGCAAAAATGGGCAAAATGGCAATGACACCCCCAAAAAGCACAGAGAATAAATCCAACGAAATCGAATACAAGATGATTTTAGTCTTAAATACATACGCAATCCCCTCTCTCAAACTATGCCATATCGATTCATGATGAACCGTTTTCTCAGGCACTGGACGACTATCAATTTGAAAAATGCAGACCATAACCCCTAATAACAAAATAATCACCGTCTGTAAAGACCCTGACAAACCTGCGTATGCGTATAAAAATCCAGCCACACCTGGCCCTAAAATAGATCCTAATTGCCAAAACGAACTATTCCAAGTCGCTGCATTTGCAAAAACCTCTTTAGGTACTAAAAATGGATTTAATGAAGAAGCCGCTGGACTGAAGAAACCTTTGGAAAGACCAATAATAAAAATAACCGCATAGATCGAATAGATATGGAAATCCTGATCTGCCGATTGAAGTTGCGTACTCGAATACAAGAGGAAGATTGAAGACGCTATAATCAAGGATAACGTAACCTGCATGATCTTTTTCTTATCCCGGTTATCCGCAAAATGACCTCCAAATAACACCAAAGAGATAAAAGGAACAGCTTCCGCCAACCCGATCAGTCCCAAAGCTAAAGGATTATGCGTAATCTTATATATTTCATACGCCAAAACCACCTCTTGAATCAACAATGCAATCGTAAAAAGCGTATTTCCCGTCACATAAGCGCGAAACTCAGGAAATTGCAAGGCTTTGTACGCGTCTTTATGTTGAAAAAATCCCATGAAATAGATAAATAAGTGGACTCCAAAATGCCAATTCTCCCCAGAAGCGATTCTTTTCGGAATTAGATGAGCGAGACAGTAGGAATGTTAGCCCAAATGTAACCAAAAAAGGTAAGACGATAAAAAGAACCACTTCTAAGGACAAATTTTTAATAAATGGCATCCTTAGAACGAATGATTTGAACCTCCATTCCCACGTGAATTTCGCCTATTGAAATAGGTACAAATTGCTGACCGAAATAAATCTTCTGGTTGATTGTTCGAAAGGATGCTAAGGTTTTTAACGTTTTCTTGTCTGATTGTCCTGAAGTAGGATCTACATTTACTAAAGAGCATCGAGCACAGGGTTTTGCACCAGAAAGAGACACCTCACCTATCTTAATTTCAGACCAAGTATCTTCCACGAAAGGCTCTGTCGCCGAAATGATAATATTAGGTCTAAAACGTAGTCGATCTACTGGCCCCTGAAGCTTGCGCTCTAAAGCTATGTAAGAACCCGAAGTTACTACTAGCAAAGGCAATGAATCTGCAAATGAAGTGTTTTTAGCTAGTACCGTCTGGTATTTTTCCTTCATCTCACGAGGTTTTTCCTTCGTAATTCGAACCAACTTTACTTGTTGAGATAAGGCTTGCGAAAACCAAAGTGACCACCCATCCATCACTTCTCGAGCCTCCAATTGATCATCCCAAATCTCAACGGAAATATAATTCCCTAAAGAAGGCGATAAAGACAATTCTTTTTCCAATCCTGTTACAGCATCTTTCACTAAATAACCACTCACTGATTCCATTAAGGTAAATCTGGTCAGCTCAGGCCGGGTACGCTGTGTAATAAATTTACCCTCCACATCTACCAACATGAAGCGACGATCACCACGTAAACCCTCCCTCTCCATGACTGCTTTAGAGACAGAAACTGCCCCTAATGACTTGATTGGATAGATATATAGATGTGTGACCATTAAACAAATGTATCACATTCTATGCAAAAAGCCTTATGGGTGCTTATAGGCTTTTGACTTCCTAATGTGGCTTGATTTTGTTAAGTTTGTTTTATTGATTGATTTAACCTATTTCTATGAAACCATTTCGCTTAGCCTTCTTCGTTCTTTTGTGTCCCATTGCGGCGCAAGCACAACAAATGTTGACTTTAGAAGAGGCAATCCAACAAGGAATAACGAAGCAATATTCTATTCAGATTTCTAGGCAAAGGGAGCGTATCGCAGCGAATGAAAATTCGCTTGGTAATGCAGGATTTCTTCCTACCATTACTGGATCAGCTTCTAAAAATTATACAATTTCTGGACTTGATCAATCATTTTTTGGAGGATTGAGACCTCCTTTGGTTCAGTCTGGGGTTAATTCAAATTCTAGCAATGCGGGTTTAGCGATGGCTTGGACATTATATGATGGCCAAGGAATGTTTGTTTTACGTGATCGATTTAAAGAATTACAAAACTTAGGGGCAAAGCAAACTGAATCTACTATTGAGAACTTAATCGCCTTAATTTCAACCACCTATTACGACATCATCCGTCAAAACCTGAGAGTAAACAACTTCAAAAAAGGACTTGAAATCTCGAATGACCGCCTGAAATTAGCAAAAGACCGCTACGAAGTAGGTCAAGGGTCTAAAGTGGATTATTACTCAGCTCAAGTCGATTATAATGAGGATAAGGCTCTATTAATAGCACAAGAGCAATCCTTTACAAATACTAAAATCGGGTTCAATACCCTTTTGGTTAAAGATTACAAGGCAGATTTTCAACTAAATACCATGATTGATTTGATGCCTAAACTAGCGTTAAATGAGCTTAAAATGAGTGCCTTGTCTCAAAATCCTGCACTCATCTCTGCCATTTTGACGAAAAAAATAAATGATTTAGATACCAAAAATTTACAGAGTCAACAGAAACCTCAAATCGATTTATTAGCTGGATACAATATGAATAGCGTGGTAAATGGTGCGGGTTTTGGGGTAGAAAAAGGAAGCAGCGATGTTTTAAACTATGGCTTAAGAGCAACGTTCAATATCTTTGATGGCTATAACCAGAAAAGAAGAATTCAAAACGCAAAAATCAATGCAGAAATTGCGTCACTACAAATTGAGGATTTGAAAAATAATCTTTTGTCCTCGCTGGAAAGAACGTACATCACTTATGAAAATGCCTTGAATTTAATTCAGCTTGAAACAGAGAATTATGCCATTGCAAAGCAAAATATCGATATTGCTTTTGATCGCTTTAAAGTAGGTATCGCTACTTCTTATGAATTAAGAGAGGTTCAACGCAATGCTGTTGCTGCTGAGACCCGTTTAATTGAAGCTAAATTTGCTGCAAAATCGGCAGAGATAGAATTAATTCGATTGAGTGGAAATTTGATGTAATTCCTCGTTTAACTGCTGTTGATAGAGTTCAAAATAAAGCGTTTTGCGCTCCATCAGAAATTCATGTGATCCACTTTCAATAATTGATCCATCAGAAAGCACAAAGATTCGATTCGCTAAACGAGCAGAAGAAACACGGTGTGAGATAATCAAAGAAGATTTCCCTTGCGTGACCTGTTTTAGGTTTTCCAAAATTGTATGTTCGGTATGCGTATCAACAGCAGATAAACAGTCGTCAAGAATGAGCATCTTAGGGTTTTTGGCCAAAGCACGTGCAATCGACACGCGTTGTTTCTGACCACCTGAAAGCGTTATTCCCCTCTCACCTAGAATCGTCTCAAATTGATCAGGGAACTCCATGATATTGTCATATACATCTGCTTGCTTCGCCGCGATCTCAATAGATTCTTGTGTTAAAGCATCATTCCCAAACCGAATATTCTCTGAAATACTGGTCGAGAACAAAAATACATCCTGCGGCACAAATCCTACAAAAGAACGCACCCACGCCATATCCCAATCTTTCAAAGAAATCCCATCCAATAAAATCTCCCCCGAACTAGGATCATAAAAACGAGCCATCAACAAGGCTACAGTCGATTTACCGGAACCAGTTTGACCTAATAATGCCACGGACTCCCCTGCCGCAATGCTTAAATTCACGTTTTCTAACACCATACGATCTGAACCCGGATAGACAAAGCTGACGTCTTTAAACTCCCAATTCCCTATGATCTCCTGGCGAATTTGCAGACCAGTGGTTAATTCTGATTTGGCCTCTAAAAACTCATTAATACGCTTCTGTGAAGCCGCAGCTCGTTGAATCTGCGAGCTAGTCCAGCCCAAAGCAGTCACCGGCCAAGTCAACATAAATACATACATAATGAACTCCGTGATATTACCCACGGTCATTCGACCCGCGATCACTTCCTGTGATCCAATGTATACAACTAGAATCGTAGAAAAGCCAACCAATAAAGCGATCAAAGGGGTAAAGAGCGAATCAACCTTGACTAAACCGAGTGATTTAGCCCGGTAGGCAGATGACGCCTCGGTAAACGATTCCAGCGATTTTTTCTCTCTCACAAAGGATTTCAATACCCGAATTCCCGAAAAGGCTTCCTGCGCAAAGGTCGAAATTTGAGATAAGGCAGCCTGAATCTCTTCTGATTTACGGATAATCACCGAATTCACATAATAAATACTCATCGACAAAATGGGTAAAGGCATTAATACATACCACATCAATTTCTGATTCACCTGCCACATCGAATAGATCACGAGGATAAAAACCGTAATCAAATTCAAACCATACATCATGCTAGGACCCACATACATCCGAACTTTTCCTACATCCTCAGAAATACGCGCCATCAAATCCCCTGTATTTTGTTGGCGATAGAAGGACAATGGCAAAGTTTGGTAATGAGTATAAATCTCATTTTTCAACTCGAACTCGATATGACGGGACATCACAATGAGGGTTTGGCGAACCAAAAAGAGAAAAACTCCTTTCATGATCGCCATCAAAATGATTAAACCACCGTAAAAGAATAAGGTAAAACCAAAGATTTCATAAAAGGCTTTTTGGAGACTAAAACCTTTAAATAGAAAATAAATATCGATTGTTTCTGTCACTAAATCGAGTGCATAACGCACTAATTGCGCAGGGAAAACACCAAAAAAATTAGAAAAAAGTGTGAAGATAATTCCAAGGAATAAAAGCCATTTGTACTTCCAAAAATACTGATTGATATGACTTAGCGCGCCCATGTATTGATTTATTGACTACAAAGATAGGACCTTTATCAATTAAAATTCTTAATTTTGAGATTCAAAACAAGACG